>JAEURZ010000002.1 GCA_016788905.1 Elusimicrobiota bacterium | reverse complement strand
CTTACCGGAAATTCTTGTGAAAAGCGAAGCCCTGCCAGCGTTGCGTGTTCACGGGTCACTCCCGTGGGCCTGGGTGATTGGCGCTGGGGGTCAGGAGACCATGGATTTGTCTTTAGATCCCCTTGAATTGGATCCTGCGAAACTATTGAAAGGAAATCCTGATGTGAAGGTGGGCCCGGGCGGATTTCTGCGTGTGGGGGGACGGGTGGTGGGGAAGAAGAATAATCTTTCCGTTGAAGGGGAGTTGGTGGGGGGTGTTCCTTCGCTCAAAATACCGCTGGCGGAGGTGGATGTGAGTGACCTTCGGCTGGATCTGGAGTTGCGGAACCAGCGTCTGCGGGTTCGTCAGGTCCGTGCGAAATGGGGGAAAGGCTTTTTCCGTCTCTCAGGCGAAAGTTTTCTTCCGAACCTTTCTCTCGATATAGAGGGGAAAGATATCTCTTTCCGGGTGCCTCGCCGACTGGCGATGAAAACGGATCTGAACCTCCACGTGGGTGGGACGCTTTCGCACCCGGTGCTCACGGGGGACATTCCTGTTACGGAAGCGACCTATGAAGTGGAAAAAAAGAAATCGAAAGAGCCTGAGAAGGAAACCAACGAGACCTTTCTCCACCTGTGGGACATTCTGAAATTGAACGTGAACACGGGGTGGAAAAACAATGTGTGGTATCGGGACGGTCTTACGAAAGTGGAGACGAAGGCCGATGTGGTGGTTTCGAAAGAAGGAGGCGATCGTATCCCTGGGGTGACCGGGGTCGTCTCAATCGTTCGAGGGAATTACGACGCCTACGGAAAAGATTTTGTTCTTAAATCGGGGGAGTTCGTTTTTACGGATCCAACGGAACTGAACCCCCAGGTCACACTGCGGGCCCTTCATAAAATGCGGGACTATTTGATCGAATTAAACGTTTCGGGTACGGCCCGGCGGCCGGAGTTGCGTTTTCAATCGACGCCGCCGCTTCCGGAGCCGGACATCTTGGCGTTGCTGGCTATTGGGAAAGCTCCGGGACAAGGGGCGGGGGAAAGCTCGTCAGGAGCGGCGGATTTGGCGGCGGGGTGGGCCAGCGACTTTCTGACACGGGAAATTCGATCCGCGGGGATGAATGTGTTGGACTTGGACGTGGTCCGGGTTTCTCCGACCGACAAAGGCACCGAATGGACCGTGGGCCGGTATTGGGGATCCAAACTCTTTTTAAGTTTCAGTTACATTGCTGACGAATCCGCCAGCCAGGTGCTGAAAGGGGAATACAGTCTTTCCCCCCAATGGTATTTGGTTGGGCAAACGGGGTCGAAGAGCGACAATTATGTGGACCTGAACTTTCGTCTGCCAGTGGGGAAATCCAGAATAAAGGAATAGGGTTTGGGGGCATTATCTATTGGGGGGCGGTTGGGTTGGGGATGGAGATCCGGAAGGGGGGGTGTTAAGAACAATCCCTCTCCCTGACCCTCTCCCGCCAGCGGGAGAGGGTCACCCCTTTAGCGGGGTATCGAGAGAGGGCTATTGGGAAATGTTTCTTGTTCGGATCAATCGTTAGGGAGTTTTGGTTTCGGAACGGATCTTTTGACGGAGTTCTTTTCCTTCCTTTCGTTGTTCTTGGCGGTGTTCCTGGTTCTTTGATTTTTGTTCTTCTCGGTGGGTTCTCAACGCGGCCTTTTTTTGTTCTTGGGTGAGGGAGGTGTCGTTGGCGACCTTTTCGAAGAACGCGAGATTTGCTTTATGGCGTTCGTCCCGGTAGGAGACGTTTTCATCGTGGCGTTGTTCGAATTCTTTGATGAGCTCTGTTTTTTGTTGATCCGTTAGTTTGGAGTTGGCGGCTAAGCGTTTTTCCAACAGGGCGTGGTTCTCTTGATACGTTTTTTCGGCGAGGGCTTTGTTTTCCTGGACTTGTTGTTCCCGGTGGGCTTTAATAGCGTCCATTCTATCCTCTTGGGATTTATCTTTAAGGCTTTCTCGGAATTCTTTGTTTTCTGTTTTCTGCTCCGCTCGATGGGTTTCGCGGGCGACTTTATGTTCTTGGCGAAGGGCTTTCCTTTCTTCCCGAGATGCGCCGCGTTCGGCGAAGACAGCACCCGGCGCGAGCAAAAGAGCAATTCCCCAACACATCCATGACGATTGGTTCATTCTATCCTCCCCTTTCTGTATGTTAAAACCTACTGATTAGACGATACCACAAACAGAAAAGTGTCGGTTAGAGCCACAGGAGGTCCAATCGGAGGTGGGCGGAGATGGGGTCCCCGTTGGTGATTTGTTTTTGGACGTCGAGGCTTAAGGTGAGCGGAATGAGGTAGCCCACGCCCCACCAGGAACCGACTTCGGCACCCACAAACGTGCGGGTGGCGGAAGGGGTGCTGGGGGAGGCCCAATGGCGGTCTGTGGCGCTGAAAAGATGGCCGTAGATCCGGTCCAGGAAAAAGAATCCGGTGCGGGGGCCTTTCTCCACATAGGCGATGGGGAAATAATACGACAGGTTGATTTCTGAATAGGAATTAAAAAAACCCAGATCATCTTTTTTCAAGGGAGGAAGGAGGTTCGTGGTCATGGACGTGGACCTTGGGACGGCTGGGGACCCGGGGCGATGGGCCGCCAAGTATCGGCTCATGGTGGCGGACAGCAGTTGTGTGGTGGGGCCCTCCATCGAATCGAAGACGGGCGCGTTTCCGAAACCGCTGTGGACACCGAGGGCCAGGGCGTGGTGGCGGCCCCATCCGGGAAAGAATTCGGCCCAGGAGGCCCGGAGGGTGGAGAACGATTTGGTTTTCTCTTGGTGGTATCCGTTAAGCGAAAGGGAGCGGCCCTTTTCTGGGGACACGGAATACCCATAGACGCGGGCGTTGGTGAACGCCCAGTCGGTTGTGACGCCAGTTTGTTGGGCGGGATAGTTGAGGGGGATCGCTCGGCCTTCTTCCCGTCTCGAACGGTCGAGATCGAGAGTGCGTTTTTCGACACCCAGTGAAAAGGATTGGGCGGATAACACCTGGGGGAGCGGAAGTTCGGCTTTCAGCGAATAGCCTCGGCCGAAGAGTGGGACGCGGCGGGAAATGTCCCAGGCGTTAAAATGGAGCAGGGGGTAAAAGCTTTGGTTGGACCAGGCGGCTTCGTAGCTGGGACCGTTATAGGTTAAGAGGGAATAGGCGTTTTCGCCTAGGGGATCCACCCCGGCTAAAAGGATGCCTCCCGTAAAGTTGGGAAACCAAAACCGTGGGAGCAACGTGGATGCCCGGGAAAAAGGCTTCGCTTTTTCCGTTGCCGGAGTGGGAGGCGGCGGTGGCAATGGCGGGTGGGGGTCGTTGTAGGGGGGAGGAGTTCCTCTGAGAGATTCTGAAAGGGGCAGGGTATGAAGATCAAACCCTTGGCTGGAATAGTGGGTGAAGGCCAACGCGTCGCCTTGGGGTGAGGGGTCGGGGAAAAAAGCCCCGCCCAGAACGTTGGTGATTTGGGTGATTTGACGGGTGGGGAGTGAGAAGGCGAAGAGGTTATAGACGCCGGTTCGGTCTGACGAAAAATAAATTGTTTTTCCGTCCAGGGACCACGCCGGGGCTAGGTCGAGGGCGCGGTCGTTGGTTAAAACGTCCATGCGATTTTCTTCCAGCCAATAGACGACGATGTCTTGGTGGGCGTCATTTGTCCACCGGGAAAAGGCCAGGGCGCGGCCGTCCGGTGACCAGGCGGGGCGACTGAATTGGGTTCCGTTTTGGCCTTCCAGGAGGCGTTTTATTGTTTTAGTTTTGGGGTCCATGGTCATGAGGTCATGGCCACCCGGTTTTAATCGGACGTAGGCGATTGCGGTGCCGTCGGAGTTCCAGGCGGGGTCTTGGGCCCGTTCCCCCCGGGTGAGGCGGTGGACGCGGCGGTTTTTAAGAGAATACAGGTACAAGTCGCGGCGCAAACGGTAGGCTCCGAAAAAATCCAGTCGGGAGAACAGGATTTGGTCGCTGGCGGGGGACCAATCCAGTCGACCGTCAATCCAGCCCTCGGCCACGGTGCGAATCTTTCCTGACGAGCGGTCGATCAGGCGGAGGCCGGGGGTGCGGTTGGCGTTGTTTTCGGTGTAGGCCATCCATTTCCCGTTAGGGGAAAAACGGGGGCCTTCTTTTGAAAATCCGTCTTGGGTGAGGGGGAGTCCGGTTCGAAGTGGTTTCTCCTGAATTTTGTTGGACTGAGTCTTGTATTTTGTTTGGAGTTGGCGGTTCCATTTTTGGTAGAGCGTTTCGTAGGTTCGGCCGAAGCGGGCTGGGGCGGCGTTGATGGTCAATGCGGGGAACAGAAGCTCGGCGTGGATTTGGGCCAGGCGGCCCGGTGTTTCTTTTCCCAATTCGTTGAAGATTGAATTAAGAAAAGATTCTCCGTAGAGGTAACGGATGGTTCCCCCGGGCCAGGCGGTTTGCCAATCGGTCATTTGGCCCAGGGAGCGGAAGCGGTTTTCCAAAATGTCGCAACGGAGCATCATATCGAAAAAACTGGAGCGGCCACGGCCGGCGGAGGAATGGCGGGTTTCCATGTAAGTGGGGTAGCCTTCCACCATCCAGATCGGGGCGGAGAGGTTGGGAAACGCTGAGGGTAAAAACGGGACTATGCCGCTGAACGTTCGACCAAAAACAGACCGGTAAATCTTTGGGAGGCCTATGGCCATATCCAAATGGACGATGTGGGCGTATTCGTGGGTGATCACGAGGCGGAGCCAATCGTCGGTATCTCCCAATTGGCCGTTGGGGTCGGGCGCCGGGAGGTAAAGGGTCATGGCGTTGTAGGGAAACGGGGTGGCGGACCCGTTGGCGATATCCAACTCGTCGAGGAGAACCATCTGGGTGCGGCCGTGGGGTTTCCAATCAAAATCGCGGGTAATCTTTGTGTAGGCTTCTTCGCTGATTGCCGCGGCTTTTTGGGCTTGTTCCTCGAGCGAGGCGTCGTAGTGGATGGCGAAATGGGCGGTGTTCAGTGTTTTCCATTTTAAGGAGGGGTGATAGGCCAAGGCGGGGAAACCTGAAAAGAGAAACAGGGCGACTAAGGAGAGGACCCCCGCAATGTGTTTGGAACTAATCGAGCAAAAATTGCGCCGTTCTTTTTCTCGGTAAATCACGTGAAAGGACTCATCGAAGATTGCGCGTCGAGGCATGGGCAAATGATAAAAAGTTCAACCATCAAAGGCAACTTAGTTGGTTCGGTTGAAAACGTCCCCTAGAGGTTTTGAATGATGGCTTGGGCCATTTGTTCGGTGGTTACGGCGGAGGGGTCGGTGGGATCTGATTTCAGGTCGAAGGTGACTTGGGTGCCTTCAGCGAGGACGGTGCCGAGCGCTTGTTCGATGCGCTGGGCGGTTTGGGTTTCACCTAAATGTTCCAACATCATGACGGCGGAGAGGAGGAGGGCCCCGGGGTTGAGGCGGTGTTTGCCGGCGAAGGCGGGGGCGGATCCGTGGACGGGTTCGAAAACGACCATGTCGTCACCGATATTGGCGCCGGGGCAGACGCCAAGACCGCCCACCAGGCCCGCGCAGAGATCCGACAAAATATCGCCATAGAGGTTCGGGAGTAAGAGGACATCATGGCTTTCGGGGTTTCGGACGAGTTGCAGGCAGAGGGCATCCACCCGTTGTTCTTCGAAGGCCACCCGGCCGCGATACTGTGCCGCCACGGATCGGGCCGCTTCCACAAAAAGACCGTCGGTGGCGGGCATGATGTTGGCTTTTGCGCCCACGGTAACTTTTCGGCGATTTTTGGCGATGGCGTGTTCAAAGGCATATCGGGCGATTCTCTCGGACGCTTTCCAGGACATGGGTTTAACAGAAAGCGCCGAATCCATTGGGATTTTTCCTTCCGATCGGCGGATAATGGATTCGGCCTCAACAGAACCTGCGGCAAATTCCACTCCGGCGTAGAGGTCTTCGGTGTTTTCTCGGATTAAAATCAGGTCCACGTTCCCGGCGGGGGAAGGGACACCGGGGCGGGATCGGCAGGGGCGTACGCAGGCATACAAATTAAGCTCTTGTCGGAGCGACACATTGACCGACCGAAATCCGGTCCCGATGGGGGTGGTCACGGGGCCTTTAAGCGCCACTTTGTTCCGGCGGATGGAGGACAGGGTTTCATCGGGGAGAGGCGTTCCCCGTTTGAGGAGCGCATCGGCGCCCGCTTCGGCTTCTTCCCACAAAATGGGGGCTTCCGCCGACTCGAGGACCTGGCGAGTGACGGCCATGAGTTCGGGGCCGATACCGTCCCCTGGGATGGCGGTGACCCGGTGACGGGTTTTATTCATTCGTTCTCCTTTTGTTCCTGGCTGGCGGCGGCCAGGGCGTGGGGTAGGGTGGGGAAGAAAAGAGTTTTTGAGGGGTCCTTAAATGATGGGGAACGGCGCATGACCGTTGCTGGTTGGGGACGCACCCCCACAAAAAAGGCCCGCTGTCCGTTTCGAATGAGGTCTTCAACCGCGCTTTCCAGGGCCACCAGGCCCGTGATGTCCATGGCCGGAACATCTTCCATTAGGAACACCAACACCCGCACATGTTTTTCCACCAGTTCGAGCGATCGGACCGCTTGTTCGGCGGCGCCGAAAAAAAGCGGTCCAGCAATTTCATAGACCAACACCCCTTTGGGTAATGGGTCCGGGATGGTCCCTCCGTGAGAGGATGCCGACAGGGCACGTCCGGACGAAAGGGCGGCCATGCGTCGCAAAAAGAGAAAAGCGGCCAGGACAATGCCCACGCTAACGCCTTTCACCATATCAAACAGGACCGTTAACCCGAAGCATGTCAGGAGGACAGCCACGTCGCTTTTGGGGGCCACACGGAGGATGTGTTTAAAGTGTTTCACCTCCGACATGTTATACGCGACCACCATCAAGAGCGCCGCTAAGGACGCCATCGGCAAATAGGAAATGAGCGGGGCGACGGTAAGCACGGCCACCAAAATGAAGAGCGCGTGGCTGAAGGCCGCCACTGGGGATTTCGCCCCGAATCGGATGTTGGCCGCTGTCCGGGCGATGGCACCTGTGGCGGGAATGCCACCGAAAAAGGGGCATAAGAGATTCCCAGTGCCCAGGGCCAAAAGTTCGGCGTCGGGATCGTGACGGGTGCCGCCCATGCCGTCCGCCACTACGGCGGACAAAAGCGATTCGATGGCCCCCAACATGGCAATGGCAAAAGCGGATGGCAGCAAGGCTTCAAGTGTTTCCCAGGTGAGGGGAAGGGGTTGTCCGCCGGGGCCCGGAAGTGTCCAGGGGGTGTGAAAAACGGGGGCAGTTTGGGGAATGCCGTGGGTCAAGAGGCCATTGACCTCAAACGAAAAGCGGGAGCCGATGGTGGCCACCTGGAAACCTGGAACGAATTTTTCCGCAAAAACCGCCGCCACGGCCGCCGCTGTAAGGGCGATCAGGGGGGCGGGAATCTTTTTTGAAAGTCGTGGCCAGACGATCAGGAGGATCAAGGTGAATGTCCCCACGGCGCATTCTGCCAAGGAGAAGGTCGGGAGGGCGAGGATCAATGCGCCCAACCGGTCGAGGTAGTGGTCGGGCATGATGTCCATCTGGAGGCCCAGAAAATCTTTGATTTGGAGCGTGGCGATCACCACCGCAATTCCCGACGTAAAACCTGTTGTTACGGGGTGGGGAATGAACTGGATCAAACGCCCCATGCGCATGACGCCCATGAGGATCAACAAAATTCCAGCGAGGAGACCCGCCATTAAGAGGCCCGCCGGTCCGAACCGATGAACGATGGGAAGCAGGATCACCACAAACGCTGCGGTTGGGCCGGTCACCTGAAACCGGGAGCCTCCCAAGAGAGCAACGGCGCCGCCGGCTATCACGGCGGTGTACAGTCCCATTTGAGGAGGAACACCGCTGGCAATGGCCAGTGCCATGGACAGCGGGATCGCGACCATGGCCACCACCAGACCTGCCATGAGGTCGGAACGAAGATCGCTAGATTTATAACCTTCTCGGAACACGTCCCGGAGGGCGGAGAAAGGGCGGGGCATTGAGCGGGCTAAACCCCGCATCTGTTGTTTGTAGCGTCCTGGCATAAATTCGAACCCTTTAATATCGGTGGGTGGATGGATTCTGTGACTGAGATTTCTACTACGTTACCACTTTTTTGAGGGGTGTGATTGGGTCAGTCAATGGATCGCTTGGCGCCCTCCGCGGGTCTTCCATGGGGGATCGGACCGCACTGCTTTCGTTGAGGACTCAAGGGTAATCAAGGGGTGGGCTGGCCAATGGGATAGAATGGAAAGTCAAGACTTGACCCCTATTGCGAAGTTTCGTGAGGTGGGCAGAATTTTCTTGGTGGGTCACGGTTTACAAAGAAAAAACGGAACGATGGCTCGATTCTTAGGAGTTTTTGACCCTGGGCTTGTTCTCGACCACTTCCAAATCTCCCCTTGCCCGAATGGTGTGCCGTGTACCGCGACAGACGTGACGAACGACCTCCGCGGCAATGTCTACGTTGTGGGAAGTGTAACAGGATCTGTTTCCCCAACACCTCTTTGGCTGGGCCATAGGAAAGATCACTGACGCGGAGTTTCGTAACCGATATTTTCCGGGATAATGGGCTCGCCTTTTGATCGAAAAGAGAAAGTCAAGACTTGACCCCAGTGGACATTAGTGGGGGGGCTCCATGGGGTCTTCGTCCATGGCGTTGGGGGGGGCATCGGGTCGATCGGATTTGTATTCGGAACGACGGGGGCGGTCGCCTCTTCTTGATTCGCTCTTGTCGTCTCGGTTTCCGTGTCGTTTGCCCTCTTTATTGTTTCGCTTTCTGGGGTCGGGGCGGAGGGTTAGGAACTTTTGGAATTGTTCGGGATTAAGCACGGAACGGACGTAGAGGATGCCTTCCAAGCGTTGGTCGGCCAGGTCGTTTTGGGTGTCTTTTAAACGTTCGTTCAGTTTTCGCACTTCGCCTTTGTCTAGGTTGGGTTTTTCTAGGGCGATTTTTAACGCTTCCCGTTTTTGTTTAACAGCCAACCAGAGTTTTTCCATGGCGGCCCGTTGGTCGATGCGGTGGGTTTCTAATTTCATTTCTTGTTCGTCCGTTAGGCCCAACTCCGTTTTCATCTCCTCCCGCATTCCTTCCCGATCGTGCCACTCGCCGGGGCCCTTGGCCGTGGCCAGGGTTCCCGCGAGGAGGAACAAGACCATGACGCCGCTGTATTTTTTAAGCATTGGTTTCTCCTTAAAGGATTTTGTCTTCGTTTCTTTGGACGACGACGGTGGGGGAAAAGTGTCGGGATTTGTTGCGGAGAATTGGGGGTGATTAGAGGAAATACGCTTCGATCGTTGTGCCGAGTTGGAGTTCTTCTTCGGCGGTGGTGGTGTCGGCTAGATAGATCGATAGGGAGGTTTGGGGGTGGGAGGAAAGTTGTTGTGGGGGGGTGGCGCGGGGGGGGAGCCAGAGGGTTAGGGCTGTGGCTAGGGCTAGGCCGCTGGCTAGGGTCCATCGGGCGAAAGCGGGTTTGGGCCAAAGGGCGTTCCATACACGGGCGAAAAGAGTGGGTTCTGCTTGGATTTTGGTCATTACCTTTTCTGTGAAATGGGGTGGCGCTTTGGCTTCGCGGAAAGCATTGAATATTGCGGCCTGGGTTTCAATTTCGGCCCATATTTCTTGGCAGGCGGGGCACTGGGTGAGGTGCTGGCCCAAAATTTCCTGTTCCGCGGGGGGGAGTTCTTTGTCGCGGTAGGCGTCCATCTTTTCCATGGGGAAGTGCGGGCTCATTGTCATCGGGTTTCTCCACTTCCTTGGACGACGGGGGTGGGGGGAAAGTGTCGGGATTTCATTCGAAGGGTTTCCCGGGCTCTCCGCAGGCGGGATTTGACGGCGTCTAGGGATATCTTTAGGGTTTCGGCTAATTCGTCGTAGGTGAGGTTTTGGACTTCTCGCAGTGTCAAAACCAGGCGGTCTTCCGGGCGGAGGGAATCTAAAATCTGTCGGGCTTGTTCGGCGGCCATGGACGGTTCTCTGGGCAGAGTTTCGGTGACGAATTCTCCTTTAATTTCCATGAGGGCGTCGAGGGATTCGGCGGGGCGGCGGGACCGGGCTTTTAACAGGTCCAGGGTGTGGTGGTACGCCACCCGGTAGAGCCAGGTGCTAAACGAAGATTCAAAACGGAACTCTTTAAGTCGTCGGTACACCTTTAGGAAAACCTCTTGGGCGGCGTCTTCGGCGTCGGTGGGGTTTTTGGTGAGGGACAGGCACAGGCCATAGACGCGGTCTTGATGGCGGTGGACGAGCGTGGCGAAAGCGTCCGTTTGTCCGGCGAGAAGGGTGGTGATCAGGTCGCTGTCGGAAGGGTCGGTCGTCATCGGTCTCTATTATAGACGATGGCGAAGCGGGGAAAGTGTCGGGCGTTAAAGAATGACGAGGTTGTTGCGGTGGATCACTTCGGCGGGGGCGGGGCGGTTTAAGAGGGGTTCCACTTCGATTGAACGGCGGCCTTTGATTTTCTTTAAATCAGTGGCGCTGAAAACGGTTAGGCCCCGGGCGAGTTCTCTTCCTTCTGGGGTGAGGATCTTGACCGTGTCGCCGGCGTTAAAGGTCCCTTCCACTTTCGTGATGCCGGACGGGAGCAGGCTTCGTTTGTTTTCGGACAGGGCCCGCACGGCGCCTTCATCAATATGGAGCGTGCCCCTTACCTTTCGGCCAAAGGCGATCCAGCGTTTCCGGGCGGAGAGGGCTTCCGGGCTGGGGACGAAACGGGTGCCGACGCCTTTTCCCTCCAAAATGTCGTTGACGATGCCGGGTTTGCGGCCGGAGGCAATCCACACTTCGACACCGGACGCCATGGCTAGGCGCGCCGCGGCCAATTTACTGGCCATCCCCCCGACGCTTTTGGTGGACCCGGTGCCGGCCTGGACCAGGGCCTCGATGTCGGGAGTCACTTGGAAGACTTCCGGGAGAAGGTGGCCGTCGGACCCGGTGCTGGTGAGGAGGCCGTCCACGTCGGTCAGAATGAAGAGGTTCGTGGCATCGACTTTTGCGGCCACGAGGGCGGAGAGGGTATCGTTATCGCCGAACTTTATTTCTTGCGTGGCGACCGTATCGTTTTCGTTGATGATGGGAATGACGCCCCGATCTAAAAGAGCGGTTAAGGTGTTGCGAATGTTGAGGTAACGTTCACGGTCGTCCAGGTCTGAACGGGTGAGCAAAATTTGGGCGATGGTGGTTCCATATCCGGTGA
Source organism: Elusimicrobiota bacterium (assembly GCA_016788905.1). Taxonomy (NCBI): domain Bacteria; kingdom Pseudomonadati; phylum Elusimicrobiota; species Elusimicrobiota bacterium. Next base: position 167,618 of record JAEURZ010000002.1, on the reverse strand, counting down.
AGGCTGTTTTATAGGCTTCCATGAGTGCCACCTGGCCTACGGCGGCGGCCGCTTGTTTATCCTTTAAAAGCGTGGGGCGTTCTTTCCAGCCGAAGGCGTCCATGCCGGCGCCGATGGCGCCGGAGGTGACGAGGATGGGGGCGTGGCCTTTTTCCTTCAGCGCAGAAAGTTCCCGGGCCAGGTCTTTAATGCGGGGTCGGTTGAGGCCACCTTCGGGGCGGCTGAGGATGGCGGTGCCTACTTTAATGACGAGGCGTTTCATGGGGTTTTTGTCTTATTGTTTTGGTTTACTTCAACGCTTAGCTCTACCCCCACCCTCTCCCGTCCTTCGGACACCCTCTCCCGCGAGCGGGAGAGGGAAAAAAATGAATCTGTCCTTCCTTTTCTTTGTTGGTGGAAAAGAGTTTGTTTAAGGGTCATTGGGGGGGGCGTTGGCGGTGTTTTAGGGAGGGGCGGAAGGTGAGGTCGTGGTCGCTGACGGAGACGATGTCGCCGGTTTTGGCGCCCTCGCGCACGAGGGATTCCTCTACGCCCATTTTGATCAATATGTTTTGGAATCGGGACACGGCTTCGTCCTGATCGAAGTGGGTCATGGCCACCAATCGGGTGATTTTTTTGCCGGTCACGCGCCAGCGGTTTTCGCTGGGGTGTTCGATGCGGAAATCGGGCTCAATAATAATGTCTATGATGTCCGGCGTGAAGGTGGCGGGTTCGGGGGCTCGGTCGAGGGATTTCACCACGGCCAGCATGAGTTCTTTCACCCCTTGGCCCGTGGCGGAGGAGAGCGGGTAAATCTTTTCTTTCTTAAAAGATTTTCGGAACGCCGCGAGGGCTTTGTCGGCGTCGGTCAGATCCATCTTGGTTGCCACCACGATTTGAGGTGTGGCGGCCAAGCGCGCGGAGTGAGACGCCAGTTCTTTGTTCAGGGCGCGGAGGTTTTGGGCCGCGGATTTGCCGTCAAACCCGAAAACGTCCACCAGGTGGATCAGCACGCGCGTGCGTTCCACGTGGCGTAGAAATTCGTCTCCCAATCCTTTCCCCTCGTGGGCCCCCTCAATGATACCGGGGATGTCCGCGATGACGAACGTTTTGCCACCCGCGGTGGTGACCCCTAAGTTGGGGGTGAGGGTGGTGAACGGGTAATCAGCGATTTTGGGCCGGGCTTCGGTTACGACAGATAGAAAAGTGGATTTCCCGGCGTTCGGAAAGCCCAAGAGCCCCACGTCGGCCAAAAGTTTTAACTCCAAATCCAAAAATATTTCTTCACCGGGTTCACCTCGTTCGGACAGGTGGGGGGCTGTATTCATGGCGGTTTTGAAGGTGGTGTTTCCCCGGCCACCCCGGCCGCCGCGGGCGGCCCGGTAGCGGTCTCCCGGCGCTTTGAGGTCGGCCAGCAGTTTTCCGTCCCGGAAGAGGAGGGTGCCGGGAGGAACCTTAATGATCATATCTTCCCCGCAAGCGCCGGTTTGGCGTTTGCCTTTTCCGTTCACGCCCAGTTCGGCCTTGAAGAGGGGTCGATACGTGAAGTCGTAGAGGGTATTCTTTTGGGGGTCCGCTTCGACCCAGACATCGCCGCCTTTGCCACCCGATCCCCCATCGGGGCCACCCATCTCCACGTGTTTTTCCCGTCGAAAAGAAAGGGCACCGTCGCCTCCTTTTCCCGATATGGCGTGGATCTTTGCGCGATCAATAAACATGGGTTTTCCTTTTGGTTTGGTTCGACGGTGATTCTGGAGAAGATGGTTTTAAGAACCGGACGAGGGCATGATTCCCGTCGAAAACATTCCCTCTCCCTCCCCCTCTCCCGCCCGCGGGAGAGGGAACCCTCTTCCCATTCCTCCACGGTGCAGAACTTTTGTCAGCTCAATCGTTACGTTTAACGTGTTTATTATAAAACAAAACCCCAAGGCTCGGGGGGAGCCTTGGGGCGGTACTAAAGTTATTCCGTCTCGTTTAGGCGCTTGCGGCGACGGGGTAAACCGACACGCATCGGCGATGGACGCCGCGACGGCCGGGAGTGCCTCGGCGATATTCGAATTTGACGATCCCCGAAATGTGCGCGAAAATGGTGTCGTCTTTGCCGCGCAGGGCGTTCCTTCCTGCCGCGATCGGTGTGCCCCGTTGACGAATGATGATGTCACCGGCGTGAACTTTTTCACCACCAAAACATTTGACGCCGAGTCGTTGGCCGGCGGAATCCCGCCCGTTGGTTGTGGATCCTTGTGATTTTACGGATGCCATATTACGCTCCCGTGGAAACGCTGTTGATCAAGATCTCGGTCAGGTTTTGCCGATGGCCTTGTAATTTCTTGTAACCCTTCTTGCGGCGTTTTTTGAACACCAAAACTTTTTTGTCGCGGAACTGGCGCACCACTTTCGCCGAAACCGCCGCGCCGCTCACCGTGGGGCGGCCCACTTCGGCTTTGTCGCCGTCCTTAAAAAAGAGCACGTCGCTGAACGTAATCTCCGCGCCAACTGCCTGCTCAAGTTTCTCCACGTGGAGCCGCTGGCCGGGGATCACTCGGTATTGTTTGCCGCCAGTGCGGATAACGGCGTATGTGTTCTCGATCTCTGTCATAGTGAGCGCCAATAGTAAGAATTTCCCGTTGATTTGTCAAGGGAGAATGTAAATAGCCCCGTCCCGTCCGCCTTTCAAAACCATGCGGGTGAAGACTGGGAAAGGGCAAGCCCCGGTTGGGGGTTCTCAAATGATATACTAATTTCGTGGACAAAAAACAAGTCACCGTTTACGAATACGAGGGCGGGCTCTACGTTAACCTCACGAGCCGGTGCCCAACCGCCTGCGCCTTTTGTGTGAAGTTCTCTTGGGATTATATGTATCGGGGGAACAACCTCAAGTTGGTGGAGGACCCCTCCGTCACCGAGATTTTGGCGGCCACCCCGGCGGACCTCTCTTCGTATCGGGAAGTGGTGTTTTGTGGATACGGGGAGTCGACCTACCGGATACCGGAGATGCGAGAGTTGACCGCCGCGTTTCGCCAGCGGGGAGCCAAGCGGGTTCGGCTCAACACCGTGGGGTTGGGAAACCTGATTAACGGGCGGAACATCGCGCCGGAGTTGGGGTCTTTCTTGGACGCGGTGTCCATTAGCTTGAACACCGTTGACCCGGAACAATACGCCAAGATCATGCGCCCAAGGCCGGAGTTTCGTGAAGGGGCTTTGGAAAGTGTGAAAGAGTTTATCCGCGAATGCGTGCGGTCTGTCCCAGAAACGGTGGTGACGGGGGTGGAGTTGCCAGGCGTGGATTTGGCGGGTGTGCGGGCCGTGGCGGAAGCCGCGGGCGCGCCGTTTCGAGCCAGACCTCAACTGGAAAACTAAAAATTTCGGATGGTCGATTTTCGGCGGGTGGGGGTGTTGGCGGACGATTTTTCGGGGGCGGGGGATGTGGCGTTGGCGTTTGAAGCCGCGGGGTTTTCGACGGAAATTTGGGCCCCGGTGGGGGGGAAACCTCGCCAACCGGATGCGGGCGTGCGGGTGTGGATTTTGGACACGGAATCCCGGGGGCTGCCTCCTTTAGAGGCCGCGCGGCGCGTTCGCCGGGCCTTAACCGCGTTGGCCCCCTGGAAACCTTCCTTTATTTTTAAGAAAATAGACTCGACCCTCCGGGGGCCGGTGGGCGCTGAGGTGGCGGCGTTTGTGGGAAAGCTGAGGCCGGACCGGCCGGTTCCGTTGGTGCCGGCGTTTCCGCGCATGGGGCGATCCACGGTGGGGGGCCGGCATTTCGTGGAGGGTGTGTCTTTGGATCGGTCCGCTTTTGGTTCGGATCCCCGGCATCCCGCTCGGTTGAGCCGGGTGGAAGATATTGTGGCGCTACCGGAACCTTTTCGGGCGCGCGTTTGGGTGCCCGACGTTGAGAACGATCGGCAGATGGCGGGGGTGGCTCGCCGGGCGCTGGCCGGGCGGTGCGCGATCGGGTCGGCGGGGTTTGCGGCGGCGTTGGCCCACGGGATGGCGGGCAAAAAGGTGACGCGGAAAATGAGTGGGAGATCGGTTCCCTTGGTGGGTCCCCCTGTGGTGGGTGTTGTGGTGGGGTCCGCGCACCCGTTGACGGAGCGGCAGGCGGATCGGTTGAAGAACGGGACGCGGCGGGGCCCGTGGCACCTGATTGAGCGGCCTTTGGAGCGGGGGGTGCCAGCGAAAATTTTGCACCGGGTTGTTTTGCAGGCTCGGTTGATGGAAAAGGTTCATCGGATTCGGCGGTGGGTGGTGACGGGGGGAGAGACCGCCTTTGCCTTGGCCCGTTTGTGGCGGTCGGCCCGGTGGCGGGTGGTGGCGGCGGTTGAGAGCGGGGTTCCCGTTTGTCGGTCTGTGGGAGAGTCGCCCCGCGTGGTGGCCATCAAACCCGGCGGGTTTGGGTCGGAAAAGGCGCTGGTTCGGGCGGTTCGTTTTTTATCTCGAAAGGATTAGACCATTGGAAAAAACTCATTCCGTTCCATCTCCAGAATCAACGCGGATGCCGCCACCTTTTTGGGTGACGGCCCTTTTCATTCTTGTGGCGGTGGGCGTGTTGTGGTATCCCACCCTCGGGTTGATCGAGAGTGTTCAAGTGTTTCATGGGAAGCGAGAGTTGACCCCGGCCCTTTTATCGAAACGAGCGGGGCCGGAACCCTCTTTGGTTCCCCGTCCGCCCACCGAAATTCGCGCGGCCCCCGTGGTGGATCGTCCGATCACTTTTCGGTTACTGGCCCCGGCGGCCCGGGAAGTTTTTTTGGGCGGGTCCTTTAATCATTACAAAGCCTCGAAAAATCCCATGGTGAAGGGCTCGGATGGAATTTGGGAATCCACTGTTCCGCTTTTGCCGGGGAGTTACACCTACAAGTTTAAGGTGGACGGGAAATGGATTCTGGATCCGACGAATCCTGAGAAAACACCGAACCCCCGGGAGACTTCTTTAATCCATGTCCCTTCCTAAAAAATATTTTCCAATTCTGGTGGGGGTGGGGATCTTTTTCGCCGGGTGTTTGGGCCCGGTGCCCCGGCGTGGGACGCCGCCCTCGCGGCCCCCTGGGGCGGTGCCGCCGCCCGTGAGTGATGAGGTGATTTTAACCCCGGAAGAAACCGTGGAGCCTGGGGTTGAGATTCCCGTTATTTCTGAGGGCCGCGGTCGGGGGGTGGCGGTGTGGGTTCCCGGTGTTCGTACGGACCCGTTGGCTTCCGCGCGGTATTTGTCTCAACGGCCGTGGATGCGGGTGACGGCTGTTTTCCCCGAGCGGTTTTTGGGGGACGACGAAAATTCCCGTCAGGCGCGGGCGCTCTTCCACGAACTGATTTCTTTAAAACAAGTGGAGTTGGTTTTGACTTTGCCCGACCGGCCGGTTTTGCCTTTGATCCTGGACATGCAGAACGCTCTCCTTTCGTCCCCCACCGTGGCGGCCCTGCCCGCGGCGTTCGCCCGCCCTTCAGACGTGGTGGACCAGGTGGGGTTGGCGCGGGAATCGTTTCGCCGTCGGTGGAAGGTTTCGCCTGCCGGGATGGAACTTCCTTGGGGCGTGGCTTTGGGGCCCGAATTCCCTCTCCTCCGAAAATTGAAAATCGAATGGGGGCTCTTGCCATCGTCGGGGACGACCCCCGCGGTGATTGAAGAATTTAAAATTCCGGTGGTTCGGCCGGCGGCGTTTCCGTCTCGGACGTTGGAGCGGAAGGTGTGGTTTGCGGAGCACGCGCAGGAAACTCTCTTGTCATCGGGAACGGTGGGGCCCTTGCAAGTGGAATCCATCGAGGATTTGGAAAACGTTGAAACCCTGGCCGAGGGGCCAGTGGTTTGGGTGCTCCTTTCTGAATTTCTAAAGGAGGGGGTGCCTGAAACGGTGGACCGGGTGTTTCCGGACCCGGTGGACTTTACCCCCTGGGTGGGGGACGCCGAAGAGAACAGGGCCTGGGACCTTTTGGGGATCACGCGTCTCGCGGTGGACGGCTATCAGAATTCCGGCACGGCGGATTTGAAAACGTTGGATTTGGCCAAGCGGGCCATTCACAGCGCGGAGAACGGCGATTATTTTTTCCGGTTGGGGGCGGAACGGAACGTGGACCGGGGCAACGATGTGGTGCGCGATTTTACCGCGACCCTGGCCCAGGTGTTCCAAATCATCGGTGTGCCTGTGCCCCCGGAGATCCGCGGTGGGTTTACGGGGCAGGGAATTGTTCCGGCGGATGGGGACGAACCCGACGGCGTTTTTGAACGGGAGGGCGATGTGTTGCGTTGGCGGGACGCCACCAACGACGACCGGGGACCGGGCGATTATTTTTATCCGACAGGCGCCCAGTTTCCAACGGGGGCCTGGGACATTGTTTCGTTTGATGTTTATCCTCGGAATGAAACGGTGACTTTTACGTTTACCTTTACAGCGCTCCCGAACCCGAGCGAGGCCCCGGCGGGGTTTTCGTTGCCGTTGGTTGATTTGTACATCGACATCAACCATTCGGTGGGGGCGGGATCCCAGGAGTTTTTACCGGGTCGGCCCGGCATGGCGGAGGCCTTGGACGCTTGGGAATACGCGCTCTCGGTGGACGGGTGGGGCGCTCGGTTTTTCCAGCACGTCTCGCGCAGGGGGGCTCAGCCGGTGGCGGTTTTTTCAGCGGTCAAGAAAACAGCCCGTTCTTTTTCGGTGACGGTGCCCCGGCGGTATTTTCGCGGGGAACCGGAAGCGTGGGGCTACGCGGTGGTGGTGATGGGGCGATCCTCCACAGGGGACCCTTTGCCGGTGGGTGTGGAACCGGGATCCGCCCAATTTGGCGGCGCGGTGGCGGACCATCCCGCGCCCCCGTACATCGATTTGATTGTGCCGGAGGGATCCTCCCAATGGCGAGTGTTGGGCGCTTATAAAATGGGGCAAGACATTACTCTTCCGTTTGTGCGTGCGGAATAAACCGAGAAAAGGAGACGGTCATGGCGGACTCTAAAAATAATCGGTTGGTGTGGTTGATGGGAATCTTTATCTTGGTTATTTCTGTTTTCGTGGTTTCGGAGCAGCGGGGGGAGAGCGGGATCCGTGATTTGATTCCCCCTTCCTGGCGGCCGGCGGCCGTCGAAGAAGGGAAAAAGGTGGAGCCGGTTCCTGTGGAAGGGCCCGTGTTGGATTTGCAAGACTCTTTTGCCCGGGTGGCGGCTCAAATGAAACCGGCCGTGGTGAGCATCACCGCCACCCATGTGGAAAAGGTTCGGGCGATGCCGGACCAATTTTATTTCGGGGACCCCTTTGAAGAGTTCTTTCAGGAATTTTACGGGAGGCCCCGGGAATCCCGGCGGCGGCCGGCCCCCCGGTCCTACGAACGGCGGCAGCAGGGGATGGGGTCGGGGGTGGTGGTGGACCCCCGCGGGTACATCTTGACCAACGAGCATGTGGTGCGCGAAGCGGACGAGCTGACCATTACCTTTCAGGTTCCGGAGGAACTCAAATTTGTGGGGAAAGTGGTGGGAAGTGACCCGCGTTCGGATTTGGCGGTGATTAAAATTGAACCGAAATCTCCTTTCCCCTACGCGGTGTTGGGGGATTCCGACAAAGTGCGTGTGGGGGACTGGTCCATTGCGGTGGGCAGCCCGTTTGGGCTGGAGCAAACAGTGACGGTGGGTGTGATCTCGGCCATGCGGCAGTCTTTACAGATTGAAGGGGTTTCTTATTCTGGGCTTCTGCAAACGGACGCGGCCATCAACCGGGGGAATTCCGGCGGGCCGTTGGTGAACATTCGCGGCGAAGTGGTCGGGATCAACACGGCGATTTACGCGCCCACCGGCGTTTTTGCCGGGATCGGGTTTGCGATCCCTTCGAACCGGGTGAAAGAAGTTATGGACCAATTGATTGAAAAAGGCCATGTGGTGCGCGGGTGGATGGGGGTTGAAATTTTGCCTGTGAACGACGTGATGGCCCAACAGTTTGGACTGGAGAAGACCGAGGGGGTGTTGGTGAATATGGTTCAGCCGGACTCGCCCGCAGAAAAAGCCGGGTTGAAGCGGGGGGACGTGATCGTGACGTTTAACGGGAAGCCGACCCCGGACCCGGTTGTCTTGCGGGATCTCGTGGGACGCACGCCGCCGAAAACAACGGTCAAGATGGATGTGATTCGTAACGGGAAGAAAGTTCCTTTGACGTTGACCACCACCGAAATGCCAAAAGACCCATCATCGACATCGGGAGTGACGGAGGAAGAGTCCAACGAAGAGGTTGAACCCGCGGAATGGGAAGGCGCTCGGGTGGCCCCGTTGACGCCGGAATGGGCCCAGCGGTTCGGGGTGCCCGCGGCGACCGCCGGGGTGTTCGTGACCGGGATTCGGCCTGGGGGATTGGCGGAACGGTTGGGGGTGGACCAGGGCGACGTGATTGTCTCTGTGAACCGTCAGCCCACGCCCACGCTGGTGGCTTTTCAAAAAGCGGTTAAATCCCTTTCCACCAAAGACGGGGTTTTGTTGGATGTGGTGCGTCGGGGGCGGTCCCTTTACTTGAGTTATCGCGACGGGCAATGACCGAAGCCCCCGCGCGAATTTTGGTGGTGGAAGATGAACCCACAACGTCCAAAATTTTGGGGCTACTTTTAACGAAAGAAGGGTATGCGGTGTCTTTTGCCGGCGATGGTAAAACGGCCCTGGTTCTGGCGCTGGCCGAGAGGCCGGACCTTATTCTTCTGGACGTTTTGTTGCCGGAGTTGAGCGGGTTTGAAGTGTGCCAACGGTTACGGCAGGACCCGTCCACCTGTTTGATCCCCATTATGTTGTTGACCGCTCTTTCCGAGATTAAAGACAAAGTGACGGGGTTTAAGTTGGGGGCCGACGAATACGTCACCAAACCCTTTGATGTGCTCGAATTGTTGGCGCGGGTGGGGCGTGTTCTTCGGCGCAGTCGGGAAGGGTTGGCGGCAAACCCGCTCACGGGGTTGCCGGGCGGCGTGGCGGTGGAGGAGGAAATTCGTCGGCGGGTGGTCGCGAAAGCGCCGTTTTCTGTTGCGCGGGTGGCTGTGTCGGGGTTAGGGGAATTTAACATGGCTTACGGTTATGAGCGGGGAGACCATGTGATTCGGTTGGTCGGGATGATCCTTAAAAGCGCGGTGTTGGAGTTGGCCGACCGAAACGATATCGCCGCTCATTTCGGCACCGCCGATTTTGGGTTTGTGTCGACCCCTGCCCGTGCGGAAGTGGTGGCGGCCCGGGTTTTGGAAAACGCGGAAGTTTTGTTGATGATGCAGTACGATGAGCCCGACCGGGTGCGGGGACGGTTTGAGCGGGGGTCTGGGCCGTTAATGAATTTGAAGGCGGGGATTGTGGATGTGTTTCCGGGGGGGCCTACGCACTCGGCGTCGATTCAAGATGTGGTGCGGGCGGCTTTGCGTGAGGCGAAACAGTTTGTCGGGCCGCACCTGATCCGTCGGTCGGTGGGAGGCGAGCAGGGGTAAGGAAAACTCTTACAGATCAGCGCTGTAGGAGTGCAGTTTTTTGCCGACCCAGAGGAAGAAGCCCAGGGCGGTCAAGAGAGTGATCAGCAGGCCCACTCGAAACAGTTTGGGGCGATAAAGAATATCCACGCGCCAGGAATCTTCCGGGGTGGCCACCGCTTGAAACGCGTGGTTCGCCCGGAGGATCGGTTCCCGTTTTCCGTTCACATAGGCTTCCCATCCCGGATAATAGATTCCGCTGTAAACCAACCAACCTTTTCCCATTCCTTTCGCAGCGACTCGGCCCGGTTCGTCTTTCCAGCCGTCGAGTTGGGGCGTTCCGGAGGACGGGGGCACCTTTGTTTCTAGAACCACTTCCTTTTGCGGTCGCCAGGGGCCAAACAAATAATTCAATCGTTCTTCGGCGTTGGACCTGACCACGGCGGTGGGGACCACTGTCACTCGCGGCAGTGCGGTGGGGCGGGAATACAAGAGGGCGTTATCGCGCTGGCCGACGAAAACGGACGGAGGCGGTAGGGAGATCGTTGACATCACCAGGGCCCCACCCAAAAAATCGAGCGCGGGGCTTTCCCCCGGCAACGCGGGTATTCTTCGGCGAAATTCGGTGAAGCGTTGGAAACCGAACACCTCATAAGCCCAGGTGTGGTGGACACGGAAAGGCAAGGCGGTATTGGGGTAGAACGCTTCGCGGAGAGAATGGTATCCGTCCACTAGGTTGGTGCCGCCCATGATTTTCGATCCTTTCATGGTCTCGGGGCTGATGCTAAAGCGGAAAGGGGAATCTTTCATCATGTGGGCGAGGCCCACGGGGCGGTGAAACAGGCTGGCGGGGCCGGAGGGTTGGAGGGTGCGGCCCAGGGTCCACAACTCCAACAAGGTGAAACACCACAAGACGGCCCATCTCTTATGACGGAAAAAGAGCCAAACGCCCACAAAACAAAGGGTTGCTGCTGCGGAGATTCCGCCGGCTTCGATCACCCACTGGTCTTGGGCGGGGGTGAGGGAACTTATTCCCAGGAGGGCGTGGAGGGTTTGGGTTCGGACCGTGGGCGAAAGAGCCAGTGCTAGGCTTGTGCTGAGGAGCGTGAGGGTTATCAGAGACAGGAGAAGGTTCCGCCCTCGGCGGGGATGGGCGCCTTCCGTGGCCCAGAGAACAAGGCAGAGGAGGCCCATTACAGAAGCGTTGGAAAAATGGGTCAGGTATCGGAACCCCGGTAAGACGGTTCGGGCCCATCCGAAAAAGGGATCGATTCCGAACGCGAGGATTCCGGACACGGCGGCGATGAGGCTGAGGACCATTGTTTTTCGAAATCCGCCTCGCCAGAGTCCCGCGAAGGACAAGAGGACGACCGGGGTTCCAAGGAAAAAGGTCGTGAGCCAACTCCGCTGGATGGGCCAGAACTCGGCACCGAACGGATCGGACTGGAACGCCAGGGCGACAGGGTTGGTGATCCAGGGAATCCAGAGTTTGACCAGGAAGATCGGTGTGAGCAGGTGGAGGCGGGTTTCCCCTATTGTCATGGCGGTGCGGATGGACTGGGTTGTGGTTTCCCACGAAGGCAAAATTTGTGCGAGAGTGAGAAGGGTTCCTGTGGCGATGGCGATGGCCCAGAACACGAACGGTGTGAAACGCGTTCGCCAGGGGGGCGGGTGGGTGGGGGACAGGCTGGTGGAGAGGGTTCCCGCCAGGGACAGGAAGACCCCATAATAAACAAACTGGATATAGCCCGTGGAGAGGGCTAGGAAGGTTGTGGCCGCAAGGGCAGGCCAGCACCGGGCTATTCCAAAAAGGAAAAAGAGGGGCAGGTAGGCCATGGCCCCGGTGGCGGAGGGGAATTCCCACTGGCTCACCGCAAACCCGCCCCAGGTGAACGCCAACGCGGCCAGGGCCGCGGGGGTGTGGGTGGAGCTGAAACGGAGTTTGGAGTCTCCGATCCATCGTCGGGCGAGGAAATACGTGAAAAAATAGAGCAGCGTTTGGCTGAGGACCAAAAAGAGGTTATGGGCCCAGGGGAACGGAAAAATCCAAAACAGGATGGCCAGGGGGTTCATCAGCATGGTTTGCGGGTTGGCGAAAAAGGGTTCGCCGCAGGCGGAGTAGGGGTTCCATAAGGGGAAGCGGCCCGCCTGAATTTCTTGCGCGGCATACGTGAGCCAGGGTTGGAACGAATAGGTAATGTCCCCCAGGAACGGGGTGTTGCCCTTCAGGAAGGGGTAAAAAAAGAGGACCGCCGGTGCGAGGAAAAGCATGGCGGCGCGTTTTAATTCTCGGCTGGTCATGGAGGAAGTTTAGGACATGGGTTGGGGCGGCGCAAGGAAAATGCTTTTTTTTCTAAAATCACCGTTGCGGGGTATTCCCACAAAGTGGTGAAATGGGACAATGGATACGTTAGTTTTGGCTTGTGGGAACCTCATTCGCGGAGATGATCAGGTGGGGTGGCGGGTGGCTGAGGCGGTTGAGCGGGCGGCGCTGCCGGGGGTGGAGGTGCGGCGGGTTCATCAGTTGACGCCGGAAGACGCGGAAATTTTGGCGAACGCGCGGCGGGCCGTTATCGTTGACGCGGGGGTGGGGCGGCGGTCTTCTTTCCGTCGGGTGGCGGGGCGGGCGGGGGTGGCGTTGACCCATCATTTAACCGCCGAAACGTTGGTGGGGTTAGCGGAACGGCTTTTTGGTTCGGCATCAGAGGTGTATCTCTTTACGGTGGCGGGGGTGTCTTTTGATTTGTCGGAGGGGATGTCCCCGGCGGCGGAGAGGCGTGTGCGCCGAGCGGCGCGGCGGTTAATCTTATTCTTGGAGTCTTCCCATGCATGAGCGGCCTTTTACACAAAAAATTGTTGAGTCTATTTTGGATTCTTTAAAAGATTATCCGTCTGGACGAGTGACCTCTGCCCGGGTGCTTGTTGGCGAGGTTTACCATTTGGTTCCGGACAGTGTGCGGGCTCATTTTGAGAGTCTGACGTTAGGGACCCCACTGGAAGGGGCTGAACTGGATTTGGTGGAGGTGCCGCTTCGTGTGAAATGCAACGGGTGTGGGGAAGTGAGTGGAGTGGAGGACCATCACGCGCCGCACTGCGAAAAATGTGAGTCCGTTTCGGTTACGAACGTGGAAGGGCATGAAATTCGGGTGGAAAGCGTGGCTTTGAAAGTGCCAGAGGGGGCGGGTGACCATCGCGGATGAACCCTTAGCGCGGGTTCGGTTGGACGTGCGCGGGGCGGTTCAAGGGGTAGGGTTTCGACCTTTTGCGTTTCGGTTGGCGGAGACCTTATGTTTGGCGGGGCGTGTGCGGAACACCCGGCGCGGGGTTGCGGTCGAAATTGAAGGCCCGATGGGGGTGGTGGATCAATTCGTGCGGCGGCTGAAAGACGCGGGGCCGCCGATTCGTGTGGAGGAGGTTCGGCGTCGATCGCTGCCGGTTCGGGGCGAGAGCGGGTTTCGTATTTCCGTGTCGGCCCATCGGCGGGTGGGGACGACGGCGCCGCCGCCGGATTTGGCGTTATGCGCGGAGTGTCAGCGGGACCTCTTTGATCCTCACCATCGGCGATTTCGATATCCGTTTACGGCGTGTTCTGTTTGTGGGCCGCGGTTTTCTATTGTGGACGGAGTTCCTTACGACCGGAATCACACGACCATGCGGCGGTTTCCCCTTTGTGGCGTCTGTGCGGCCGAATACGACAATCCCCGGGATCGCCGGTTTCATGCCCAGGCCACCTGTTGCCCGGACTGCGGGCCCCAGCTCGAATGTTGGGCGCCCGACGGGCAGGTGGTGGCGCAGAAAGACGCGGCCCTTCAATGGGCGGCGCGGGCTATCTTGGATGGTAAAATAATTGCGGTTAAGGGATTGGGTGGATTTCAACTCTTGGCGGACGCGCGTCGGGTGGACACGGTTGACCTGTTGCGTCAACGGAAGAGGCGAGAAGAAAAACCGTTTGCGGTGATGGTTCCTGATGTCGCGGCGGCGGCTCAACTGTGCCGGGTGTCGGATGAAGAGCAACGGTTGTTGCAATCGCCCGAGGGGCCGATTGTCCTTCTTCGTTGGGCGGGAGGGGCGTCGATCGCGGAGAACGTGGCCCCGGGCAACCCGGATCTGGGCGTGTTTTTGCCGACCACGCCGATACACGCCCTTCTCCTTGCGGACGTGAAGGGGCCTGTGGTGGCGACCAGCGGCAATGTGATCGACGAGCCTATTTGCACGGATGAGTTGGAGGCGTTGCGGCGGTTGGCGGGGATTGCGGATTTCTTTTTGGTGCATAATCGGGGGATTGTTCGGCCGGTGGAAGACAGTGTGGCCCGGGTGATCGAGGGAAAAGAGGTCGTTCTTCGGCGGGCCCGTGGGTATGCGCCGGCGCCGTTTCCATTTCCCACTGGGGCGCGGCCTGTTTTGGCTTTCGGCGGGCATATGAAAAATACCATCGCCGTGGTTCAGCGGGACCGTGTGGCCATGGGGCCCCATGGGGGCGATTTGGATACGCCCCAGGCGGTGGACGCGTATCATCGGGTGGTGCACGATTTGCCTTGGTTGCATGGGGTTCGCCCGGCGGTCTTGGTGGCTGATTTTCACCCGGACTATGCGTCGACGCGGTTGGCCAAGACACGATCGGAGCCCTTGCGTTTTGTTCAACATCATCACGCGCATTTCGCGGCGTGTTTGGCGGAATGGGGAGTGGATGGGCCGGCTTTGGGAATTGTTTGGGACGGTTCGGGATGGGGACCCGACGGAACGGTGTGGGGCGGGGAATTCTTGGTGGGCGGGCGGGCAGACGTTCGGCGGTTTGGACATTTTCGTCCCTTTGATGTGCCGGGCGGGGAAGCGGCGGTGCGAGATCCTCGGCGGAGTGCGGTGGGGTTGTTGTACGAAAGCGGGGATCGGGTTTTGGATTTGGCCCGGGAATGGTTTGGGGAAAAAGAGGCCGCTCTATTCGTACAGGCGCTTGAGAAAAAGTTATTGTGTTTTCGCACGTCAAGTGTGGGCCGATTGTTCGACGCGGTGAGCGCCTTAATTGGGGTTCGGGACCGTGCGGGGTTTGAGGGGCAGGCGGCCATGGCGTTAGAGTTTGCGGCTGACGATGGGGTGGAGGCGTATCCTTTTCAATTAAGTGGGGATCCTTTGGTGGTGGACTGGGGGCCTCTTCTCTCTGGCGTGTTGGCGGATCGGGAAGCGGGGGTGGCTCAGGGGCGCATGGCGGGGCGGTTTCATCAGACACTTATTGACGTGATCGCGGCGGTGGCGCGGCGGGCGGGAGAGAAACGGGTGGTTTTATCCGGGGGATGTTTTCAAAATAGGCGGCTCTTGGTGGGGGCATCACGGCGGTTATCCACCGACGGATTTGAAGTCCTTTATCACCGGCGCGTGCCCACCAACGACGGCGGGTTGGCGTTGGGGCAAGCGGCGGTGGTTCGGGCGGGAGGAGGAACCTTATGTGTTTAGCGGTGCCGGGGCGGGTGGTGGAAATCGTGGGCGTGGATTTGGCACGGGAAGCGAAGGTCGATTTTGGCGGGGTGTTCCGTCGGGTGAGTTTGGCAGCGCTTCCGGAAGCGGCGTTGAACGATTTTGTGCTTGTGCACGCGGGGTTTGCTATTGCCCAGGTGGATGAGGAAGAAGCCCAAAAAACTTTAGTGGATTTGGAGAATCTTGATTGAAATTCTTAGATGAGTTTCGCGATCCGGGTCTTGTGCGCCGGTTGGCCGACGATATCGGGCGGGCTGTGACGCGGCCCTGGACCTTGATGGAAGTCTGTGGCGGTCAGACGCACAGTATTGTTAAAAATGGGTTGGACTCTCTTTGGCCTTCCCTCATTACGATGGCTCACGGGCCGGGGTGCCCTGTGTGCGTGACGCCCGCGGAGGCTGTGGACAAAGCTGTGGATTTGGCCGAGCGGCCCGGTGTTCTTTTGGCTTCCTTTGGAGACATGATTCGGGTGCCGGGAACGCGGGGAGATTTGGCGTCGGCGCGCGCGAGGGGTGCGGATGTGCGGGTGGTTTATGGGCCGTTGGACGCGCTGGCGTTGGCGCGAAAGTATCCCGAAAAGACTGTTATCTTTTTTGCCGTTGGCTTTGAGACCACGGCGCCGGCTGTTGCTCTTACTGCGGCACGGGCACGGGAAGAAAATATTCGGAACTTTGCCCTTTTGGCTCGGCATGTGTTGGTGCCGCCGGCTTTGGAAGCCATTGCGGCATCGCCGGAAAACCGGGTGCAGGGATTTTTGGCCGCGGGGCATGTGTGCACCATTATGGGGGAGGCTGCCTATCGGGATTTCGTGGCGCGGCGCCGGATCCCCGTTGTGATTACGGGGTTTGAACCGGTGGACATTTTGCAGGGGGTTTTGGCTTTGGTTCGTCAATTGGAAGAGGGGCGGGCGGAAGTGGAAAATGAATACGCGCGGGTGGTGCGGCCGGGAGGAAACGCGTCGGCTCAAAAACTGGTGGAACGGGTTTTCGAAGTTGCCGACCGGCCTTGGCGTGGGTTTGGCACGATCCCGGAAAGCGGGTTGCGGATACGGGATGCTTTTGCGGCGTGGGACGCGGAGCGACGGTTTGATCTTTCGCACGTGGGGGTGGAGGAAAGCGTGGGGGACTGTCGAGCGGGAGATGTGTTGCGGGGTTTAATTAAGCCGGCCCAATGTCCGGTGTTTGGTACCGTTTGCACACCGGAGAACCCGTTGGGGGCGCCTATGGTTTCCTCTGAAGGGGCGTGCGCGGCTTATTTTCGGTATCGCCCGGTGGCGGTCTCGTGATCGGGCAATGCCCGACACCCCGGGTGGATGGGGGGCTCGTTCACCTGGCCCATGGTGGTGGGGGACAAAAGAGTTGGGATCTTATTGAAAAAGTTTTTCTCCCCATTTTTGGGGATCCTTCTTTAGGGGAGCGTTCGGACGCGGCTGTTTTGCCGGGCGGGAAACATGTGGTTTTAACGACGGACGCGTTTGTGGTTCGGCCGTTGTTTTTTTCGGGAGGGGACATCGGCCGATTGGCGGTGTTCGGGTCGGTTAACGATTTGGCCATGGCGGGAGCGCGGCCCTCTTATTTGACGGCCGCGTTTATCCTGGAAGAGGGATTGTCGATGGACATTCTTCGTCGGGTGGCGGAATCGATGGCTGCCGCGGCCAAAGAAGCGGGGGTTCGTCTTGTGGCGGGGGACACGAAAGTTGTGGGGCGTGGTCAGGCCGACGGTCTTTACATCGCCACTACGGGTGTGGGATTTTTAGAGACCACTCAGAGAATTTCGCCGTCTCAGGTGACGGCGGGGGACGTGGTGTTGGTTTCAGGTGATTTGGGGCGTCATGGGGTTGCGGTGATGGCCGCTCGGGAAGGGTTGGATTTTGAGTCTGCGGTGGAATCGGACTGCGCGAATCTTTGGCCCGCGGTGGAGGCGCTTCTTTTGGCGGGAGTGGAGGTTCACGCGTTACGGGATTTGACCCGGGGTGGTTTGACGAGTGCGGTGAACGAAATTGCGCGGTCGTCCGGCACGGCGTTGCGACTCGAGGAATCCGCGGTGCCGGTTTCTCCACCGGTTCGGGCGGCTTGTGAAGTTTTGGGTCTGGACCCTCTGGCGGTGGCTAACGAAGGGCGGTTTATCGTTTACGTTCCTGAAAAAGACGTCAATCGGGTTTTGGACGCTGTTCGTCCTTTCTCCCCCGAGGTTTGTGCGGTTGGCCACGTTCTGCCGGGGCCTTCGGGACGGGTGACGGTTCGTCCTCTCTTGGGTGGGGAACGTTTATTGGATATGCTTTCGGGCGAACTTTTACCACGGATTTGCTGAGGAGGTCGGCATGAAAATTTTAGTGGGGTATGAGGGCTCCGCCGCCGGCGACGCGGCTATCGCGGATTTGTCTCGCGCGGGGTTGCCGGCGAAGGGCGACGCAACGGTTTTTACGGTGGCGGATGTGTGGCCTTCGGCAGTAGAAAAACCTTCACCGCAAGTTCTTCGAGCCATTCCCTATGTGGCCCAGGCGCGCGAACGGGCTCAGGCGCTTTTGGTTTCGGCTGGTGAGACGGCGCGCCGGGGGGCGGGTTTCGTGCGTGCCGCTTTGCCCGGCTGGCGCGTGACCGCGGAATCGGTGGCCGATTCGCCCGCTTGGGCGATTTTTAAAAAAGCTCGGGATGGTGGAGCGGATTTGGTGGTGGTGGGATCCCGAGAGAAGTCCCGTTTGGCCCGTTGGGCTTTGGGCAGTGTCTCTCATAAAGTGTTGACGGATTGTCAGACTTCTGTCCGCGTGGGGCGGGAGCGCACAGCGGGCAAAGGGCCTTACCGCATCTTGTTGGCGGTGGACGGTTCATCTGACGCCGAGCGGGCGGTGGTTCAGGTGTTGGATCGGAATTGGCCGGCCTCAACCCTGGTCCGGGTGGTCGCCGTGGCTGACGATCGGTTGAGGCACGCGCCTGTTTCTGTCCCCGCGCTGAAACGGTGGGCCAAGCCGGATGACGCTGATCCTCGCTCCTGGCTGGGCCGACTTGTGGAGTCCGTGGAGCGAAGACTGATCGCGCGGGGGTTATTGGCGACGGGGCGTGTGCGAGAAGGAGATCCTAAAAAAGTTCTCGTTGATCAGTCTGTCCGATGGAAAGCCGACGTTATTTTCATGGGCGCGCGCGGTCTTACCCTATGGGAACGGGTTTTGTTGGGAAGTGTGTCTTCGGCGGTTGCCGTTCGAGCGTCTTGTGCGGTGGAGGTGGTCCGTTCCCTTTCTCAAAAAGGCCGAGGGAAATGATCCGGCCCGCGGGTAGCGGATTTTTATAGAATGGGGTTATTGTGAGCCCGTTCAGTCGTCACACGGCCGACCGTTTAGTTGAAATTGTTGCTTCCGACGCGACCTTGCATGGGGATCTTTTTTTGCCAGATTCTCCTGGGGGGCTGGTCCTTTTTGTTCATGGGCCGGGAAGCAGTCGCCACAGTCCGCGGAGCCGAAAAATTTCCAATGTCCTGACCGGTGTTGGAGTGGCCACTTTGCTCTTTGACCTTCTCACTCCACCTGAAGACGCCGAGAATCAGTGGCGTGGTCATTTGGGTTTTGATATCCCGTTTTTGGCCGGCCGTCTCCTTGCGGCCATGGATTGGGCCGCGTTGTCTCCGCTCACAAGAGATTTGGGTATTGGACTACTGGGGGCCAGCACGGGGGCCGCGGCAGGGCTTTTCGCAGCGGCCGAGAGACCTCTAGAAGTTCAGGCGGTTGTCTCGCGTGGAGGCAGACCGGATCTGGTGACTGAACAACTTCGACATGTGGTGGCTCCGTCGCTTTTTATTGTGGGTGAAAAAGACGAGCCCGTTTTGGGTTGGAACAAAGTAGCCGTGAATCATTTGTCTGGAGATTATTCCTTGCACATTGTCTCTGGGGCCACTCACCTGTTCCCTGAGCCAGGAGCCCTAGAAGAGGTTTCCCGTGTGATCTCCGAGTGGTTTGTCAAATACCTTCAGCGGAGCCATCCCCCTCACCCGCATTCCCCTGGGTAAGGAAAAAAATTTGTTCGTGTTCATGTTTCGATAGGAGAAAGCGGTCAGGGCGCGTTGGGACAGACGCTTGTTTTTGCCGAGGTAGCTCAATCGATAGAGCACCCGCCTTGTAAGCGGGAGGTTGTGGGTTTGATTCCCATCCTCGGCTGATTTTATTTTTGGTTGGTCTTGATTTGTGGTTCTGGTTTGGAGGAGAGTTTTCATGGGATCCAATCGGAAGATTTCTTTTATTGGAGTGGCGGGGAGTTTCTTCCTTTCCGGGTGCGTGGGGCCGGCGTTGGCGGTTTCCCCTCGACCGTCTTCCGAAGAGGTCCGGGAGAGCATGAACCTCCGAGCGGAGTCGGCCGCTGTTCCGCGGTTGGTTCAGTTGGTGGACGATCGGCGTCTTCAGACGATTAATCCGGACGATTACAATGACACGGCCTTAAAAGATATTTTGAAACTCACGACGCCGGAAGGGTACCGGATCAAATACCGTTTTTTGGAAATTGGAGTTCCGGTGGCCCAGGGACTTTCGTTGTCCCAGGACCAGCAGTTGTTTGGCCGTTTATTGGAAACGGCGCGATTTGAATCCGGACGGCGGGCCCGATCGGAAAGTCTCCTCGTTTTAGCCGCTCGCAAAAACCCAGATCATCTCAAAATCTTTAAAGAAGCCTTGTTGGACCGAGATGTGGCGGTCCAATTTGCGGCGGTGGAGGCTTTGGGGGCCTGGGGGTTGCCGGAAGCGTTGCCGTTGCTGCTCGACGCGTCCGAACGGAATTGGTCCCCCTTGATCCGGGTTTTTGCGGCACAAATGTCGTTGCGTCTGGGAGCTCCCCAGGGACGGGCGCAATTGAAAAAGTTTCTTCTGGACAAAGATTGGTTGATGCGAGCTATGGCGGCCCGGTACCTGGGAGATTTGGGAGAGCCCAATGATTTGGATCTTCTTCTCGATCGCATGGGTCGCGAGCGTGACCACCCTTATGTGTTGGCGGAAATCTGTCTCTCGGGACTAAAACTTTGGACCCGCCGTGGCCCGATCCTTCCGAAACAAGAGTCTCCTCCGCCGATAAATTCCCCTCGCGCTCCCGCAAAAGTCAGTAGTCTTTTTGAGTTGGAACCCCTGGTGGTGACGGCCCCGCGGCTTCGTGTGTCCGGTTCGCAACTGGTGCCGGCTCAGATTGATAACGAACTCGTGAACCTTTTGGAAAAGATCGCCACCGAACCTCTTCCGGAAGAAGTGTTGCTTGACCCTGTTTTGGTTGAGATTAAGAAGTTGGTGACTCCTCAGGGGTTCGGGCTTTACGTGCGATATACGGATATTAGTTTCCTCTTAACCGAAGGGTTGGCGGGGACGAGCAACTTAACACTGGTGAACCGGTTGGAGACGATAGCTCGGTCCAGTCCCAATACGCCGGTGCGCGGATCTGCTTTCGTGGCGTTGGGGCATGATGTCTCCCGGATCGATCTCAGTCTCTTTGAGCGATCTCTTCAAGACAGAAGCCTTCAAGTTCGTTTCGGGGTGGTGGAAGGGTTGGCGGCCCAAACCAACCCCATGGCGCGCGGAATGTTGGCGGGGGCGGCCCAAACGGACACGTCTCTGGTTGTGCGCCTTTTTGCGGCACAGGCTTTGGGGCGGCGGGGCGACGCCCAGGGGGTGGATCTCCTTCGTCGTTACCTCACGGATCCCGACTGGGTTATCCGTTCCCTGGCGACTTACTTCCTTGGGCAATTGGGAGACGATGCGGATTTTGAACGGTTCCTAATTAATCTTACCCAAGAACAGGAGAACCATGTGGTGGCGGAAAATTGTCTGGCGGTGTTAAGGATGTCCCGATGACGGATTTTACAGTATGGCAGCCCTTGGTGGGGAGTGGGGGCGGGTGGGTCATTCACCTCTTGCTATTGGCGTCTGTCTTAACGGTGGCGGTAATTGTGGAACGGGTTCTTGTTCAGGGGCGAGAACGCCGGGCCTTTTTGTTGTTTAAGGACAAAACGGCCGCGCTCTTAAATCAAGGGGATATTTCCCAGGCGGCGGTGTCCGTGGAAAAAGCGGAGGGTGTGGTGGCGCGAATTTTACGGGCGGGCCTCTCTCGGCCCGAAGCGGGGCCGGCGGCGGTGGAAGAACGATTGATGGCGGCGAGAATTGAGGGGAAATATGTGCTGGAACGACGGCTCTGGGTGTTGGGAACCTTGGGGAATAACGCGCCTTTTGTCGGACTCTTCGGAACGGTGTTGGGGGTGATCAAGGCGTTTGCCGACTTGGCGGGATCCGCTTCTGCGGGGCCGGAAGTGGTGATGGCGGGGCTCTCGGAAGCGTTGATCGCGACCGCCGTAGGGCTCTTGGTGGCCATTCCGGCGGTGATGGCGTACAACTATCTCATGAAACGGGCTGGGGAACTGTTGGCTGAAACCGATGCGCTCACCCGCCGTCTCATGGCCGCGCTTAAAGAAGTTCGCCCATGAGCGGTTCTTAGTTCGTGGCGGCCTCAGAAGAAAACCCGGAGGGGTTAATCACGGGCATTAACGTGACGCCGCTCGTGGACGTGGTGTTGGTTCTGCTGATTATTTTTATGGCGACAGCGCCCTTGATCGCTAAGCGGGCGCTGACCGTTCATGTGCCCCGCGCGGCCACGGGGGAACGGGCCTCCTCTTCTCTCCAGGTCACGCTCACCGCGGACCAGAAAATCCGGTTGGAATCCTCCCTGTTTGACCTCGCCGGTTTGTTGCAAGAGTTAAAAAAACGGCAAGCCCATGAACCGGAACTCCGCCTGACGGTTGCCGCGGAGGAAGGGTTGCCCTACGGCGCGGTCGTGGAATTGTTGGACACGATTCGCACTTCCGGTGTCAAACGAGTGGCTCTCGAGGTTCGTCCGAAAGCGCGGGCGCGTTAGCCGAGAGAGTCGGTTGGGCGTCGGCGGCGGGTTGAGCGAAAAAAGGTTTTTCGTGCGTGGAGGTTCGGAGATCATTGAATCGTTTTTGTGAGGAGAGGGTCCTGTGGGAAACAGACGTCAGGCACCGCCTTTTCGGTTAGGAATAGAAATTTCCCTTCTGGTTCACGGGGTCCTGTTTTGGGCGCTCGTTCATCGAACCGGGGGCATGGATTTTAACCTTTCTTGGGCCAAACCCGACCTGATTGAAGTGGACCTCACGCGGCCCTATCGACTGACGTCGGATCCGCGCAAGGCGTTTAAGTCCCCGAACCCCGGGACAGGCGCGCCGCGCGTGGAAAAACCGACCCCCGGTCCGTTTAAAGCTGGGGGAGGCGTGGCGATGAAGGGGACGGATTGGACACTTCCAACGCCCGCTACAAAGATTCTTGAACAGCCCACCGATTTTGGAAATCCGCTCTCAAAATCCACCGCCCCTTCCACGGGCACCGGAACGGTTGAGGGCGAGAGTCAGGGATTGGGTGGTCTTGGAACAGGGGGCGAGGGGGAAGTGGACTGGGTGTACTTGACGGAACACCCGCGGTTATTAAATCGAGCGGAGTTGGTAAAAAATATTCGCCGATTTTACCCGGAGGCAGAATGGCGAGCGGGGCGTGAAGGGCGGGTGGTGGCCCATATCCATTTGAATAAGAACGGTGGGGTATCGGGAGTGGACATTGGAACCTCGGCCGGCGTTCTTTTTGATGAAGCGGCGAAAAAAGTTCTTTCCCTGGCGGCGTTTTCACCGGCTCGCGCTGGGGACCGCGCGGTGGCCGTTAAAATCAGTCTTCCCATTGATTTTCAGCTAGAAGAATAATACGTCGATCGCTGTCTTGGAGGTGGACTTTGGTATAATCCATCCCATGTCCTCCTCTGCTTTTGATGTGACCTGTCCACACTGTCACGCGGCCCTGACCATTAGTCCCGACGCGCGGGCGGTGGTGGGCCATAAAGAGCCCCACAAACCGAAACCGGTGGAAGATATGGACGAGGCGGTTCAGTTACTGAAAAAGGATCCCGAACGTCGGGAAAACCTTTTCGCCCAATCTTTGGAATCTGAGAAAACGAAGGCGGACCGATTGAAAAAATCCTTTGAAGACCTTTTGCGCAAGGCCCAGGACGAGCCCGATGGGGCTCGCCCGGTCCGCGATATGGATCTGGACTAATGGCGCGGGTTATTTCTATCGCGAACCAAAAGGGCGGTGTGGGGAAAACCACCACGGCCATCAATCTGGCCGCGTCTTTGGCCCATTTGGGGCAGGAAACTCTATTAATTGATATGGATGCCCAGGCCAACCTGACCTCGGGCCTTGGTCTTCAGCGGGGCGTTGTGGACAAGCATATTCTCCATGTCCTTCTTGAAGGGACTCCCATGGAGGATATTTTAAAAGAGAGCGGGGTGGAATGGTTGGATGTGGCACCGTCCCACATGGATCTCTACGGCTCCGAACTGGAACTGGTGAACATGGAAGATCGAGAATGTCGTTTGCAAGCGGCCCTCAAAAAATTTCACAAGGTGTACAAATACATTTTTATTGATTGTCCCCCGGCGTTAAACCTTCTCACCATCAACGCGCTGGTGGCTTCGGACGCTGTTTTGATTCCCATGCCTTGTGAATACTACGCTTTGGAAGGCCTCTCCATGCTTGTGAACACCATCGATCGGGTTCGCGCGGGCTTGAATCCCCGGTTGGAATTGGAGGGGGTTTTGGTGACGATGTTTGATGGCCGGGCGACTCTTACCCAGCAGGTTTACGCCGAGATCAAAAAGTTTTTTGGCACCAAACTTTACGGGACGGTGATCCCACGCAACGTGCGCTTGGCCGAGGCGCCCAGCCATGGGATGCCGGCGCTCGTGTATGATCGCCATTCGTCGGGAGCCGGGGCCTACCTGACCCTCGCGCGGGAGTTTTTAGAACGTCGTGGGGAATTGCCCCATCTGCCCAAGACGGAACCTCAGGTGGTTGCTTCTTAAAAGGAGACTGGAATGGTGCACAAAGCGTTGGGACGCGGGCTGGAAGCTCTGTTAAAACCGGCCCCTGGCAACACGGGTCCGGCGACGGAAGGATTGGTCGCCAAAATTTCAATCGATAAAATTCGGCCGAATCGATATCAGCCTCGCGTTCGTTTTACGGTGGAATCTCTGCAGGAATTGGCCGACTCCATTCAAATTCATGGACTGGCCCAGCCTCTTCTGGTGGCTCCCTCGGCGGTTCCGGGAGAATTCGAATTGGTGGCTGGGGAAAGGCGTTTGCGTGCGTCGCGTATGGCCGGATTGGTGGATGTCCCCTGCGTGATTCGAGTGGTTACGGAACGAGAGCGACACGAACTTTCGTTGGTGGAAAACCTTCAGCGGGAAGATCTCAATCCGGTTGAAGAAGCCGAATCTGTTCGCCGTCTGATGGACGAAGCGGGGTTGACCCAAGAAGAGGTGGCACGTCGGTTGGGGAAAAGCCGGTCAGCGGTGGCGAACAAACTTCGCTTATTGGATCTTTCCCAAATGCTTCGGAACGCGCTGATCGAGGACCTCCTTTCCGAAGGTCACGCCCGGGCGTTGTTGGGGATTTCCAATCGAGCCCAACAGGAAGAGCTGGGCAAGCGGGTGGTGCAAGAAAAGTTGACGGTGAGGGAAGTGGAATCCCTTGTGGCGGCCTGGACCCACGGATCCCCGGAAGAACCTTTGAAGGTCCCACCCAAAAAGAACCCCGATGTTCGCCATATCGAGGAAGACTTGCAACGCCTTCTGGGGCGGCGCGTGGTCATCAACTCCCGGGGAAAAACTAAGGGTTGGTTGAGACTCGATTTCTACTCGATCGATGATTTGGATGTCATCGTTCAACAACTTAAAACTCTCCGTCCACATAAATGAACCGTTTCCTTCTTGTCCTTCCTCTCTTGATGGGGGCATGCGTTACGCTTCCCACGAATAAACCGGGCCTGCCCGTCCCTCCGGCGCGGCCGATGGTCTCCCCCTCTGGGGAGAAACCTCGTCCTGTTTCTATTCCATCCAAGCCACCCCCTCTACCTGAGGAGGCTCTTTCCTTTCCGGAGTTTCCCCTTTATTTGGGCGCTCAGCCAAATCCGAACGATTACCCGTTCCTTGCCGATGGGGGGGAAACATTTGGATTTTCGGTAGGATTCAGCCGCAGTTGGGTGGTTCTTCTTCCCCCTGTCCCCATGGGTTCATGGAACCGGGCGTTTGTGGGAGCCAAGTTGGGGGGCATGAAAACAGAGCGAAAACCGGGTCGTCCCGACTGGGACCAGCGTGTAATTCCCGGTGAAATTTTTGCCGCGGTGACCCAGACTTTTCCCTGTCTTCCTCATCGGCGTTACCCCCTGGTGCGCACCGAGGAGATTCCCTTGGCCGGCCATCCCCGCCAGCCTTTAGAAGGCGTGGGTGAGGCGCGCTGGTTTTGGACCGAAATTCCTTTGTCCTCTCTCTCCACCGATGTTCCCAATATCGTGGTCATCTATTCCCCGAGCGAAGCGTTGAAAGGGGAAGAACATTCCCCGGTTTTGGCGGGGGCTCGGGTGGAAGACCAACGGATTGCCTGGTGGCGCGATAAATCCGAGGGCCAGCCGCCCCGGACCAGCACCGCGGCTTTCCAATTCCCCGCCGTGTCTTACACCCCGGCGGTGGCGCTTAAGCTTGTACCCGCTCGGTCGGTTCGGCCTCAGGTAAATCTTCCCGCTTCTTCGGAAGGGTTTTGGAACGGAAAAAATCTCGTGGTACGGGCTGCGGTAAAAGGAACGAATATTGAATCGGCGTGGCTTGAAATTTCGCCGGATGGGCGGCAATGGACACGGAGAGGACGTTCGCTCCGCGGGGCGCCCTACATTTTCACTGTATCCCCCGCGTTTCTTCCCGTCGGTCCGTTTCATATTCGGGTGAGCGCGCGGGACGTCTGGGAAGCCGTGGGCACCAGCTCCCCTGTGTCGGTCACCCCCCAGTAAAGGAGATTTTCATGCGTAGTTTTTTAGGGCATCTCTTTATCGTTCTGAAGCGCGCGACAGAGTTTAAAAAAGAATTCCTTCTCCACTCCGTTGGAGAAGCTGGGCTGAAGAGCCGGATGAGGGGCCGTTTTCCATCTAGGACATTCCCTCTCCCTCCCCCTCTTCCGCCCGCGGGAGAGGGAATACCCTTCGTTCGGCTCAAGAGTCCCTTTTTTGGTTTGTTGCTATTGGTTGTCTTGTTCTCTGGGTGCAAAGAAGAAGTTAAGCCGACCCCTCAGGTTGACAATTCGGTCACACGTTATACAGATGGGTTGGTTACCGCAACGGAGAAAGCCAAGGATTCGGTGGACAAGGCCAACGAAGCCATCGCCGCCTCGCAATCGGCCATGGATCAGATGGCCATGGAAATCCAATAAGCATGCGGGTCTTGCACGTCACTGAAAGTCGAAGTTGGTCGGGCGGAACGGTTCAGTTGTGGAACCTCTGCGTGGGGTTGATGAAGAGGGGACACAACGCCGCTCTTTTTTGTCCACCGGAAAGTGAGTTGTTGCGCCATGTTCCGGGAAGCGGGGTCCAGTCCACGGTATGCCGACTTCGGGAAGACTATGACCTTGTTGCGGCCTGGAAGCTGGCCCAAGCCATCCGTCTCTTTAAAGCGGACATTGTTCACGCGCATCATCCTCGGGCACACGCCATTGCCCTTTTGGCGGGTATTTTTGCGTCCATCCCCCGTTTGGTGGTTTCGCGGCGCGTTTCTTTTCGGTTAAAGAAATGGAACATTTTCAGTCAATGGAAATACCGGTCAGGGAATATCCGAACTTTTGTGGCGGTCTCGGAAGATATTCGTCGGATCTTGATTCAAGGCGGTGTCCCACCCGAAAAAGTGACCGTGATTCACAGTGGAGTGGACGTTCGACGGTTTTCGCCGCGCCCCGCGGCCGAAACCATTCAACGGGAACTCCGTCTCCCCATTGGAAAACCGTTGGTAGGAAACCTCACCCATTTCAGTTGGTGGAAAGGGCAAACATTTTTTCTGGACGCGGCCAAAATCCTTCTGGACGCTGGGGTCTTCGCACACTTCTTGTTGGTGGGCAAAGACACCGATGGCGCGGAAGCTCAAGAGAAGGTTCGGGCGCTTGGAATCTCCGATCACGTGACGTTGGCGGGGTTTCGCACGGATATCCCGGAGGTCCTTTCGCTCTTAAACGTGAGCGTGTTGTCCTCTTTGGCGGGGGAAGGGTTTTCAGGTGTCCTTCGGGAAGCCATGTGTATGGGTGTTCCTGTTGTGGCGACGGATGTGGGAGGAAACTCGGAATTGGTGAAAGATTCTAAAACAGGCCGTTTGGTTCCCCCTCGTGACGCGGCGGCTCTTGCCGAGGCCATCCGTCATCTCTTGGCCGACCGATCTAAGGCTCAAGAGATGGCTCGTGCGGCCAAGGAAAATGTGACGACTCACTACTCGATAGACACGATGGTGGAAAAAACGATCGCGCTCTACGAACGAATGCTCGCCTCCCATTGTCCCTGAACTGGATTTCTCTCTCCTGTCTCACTTTACTCTTTTACGTTCCTCTCCTCAGAGGGGGGGAAGTCTCCCTCCAATGGGTTCCCCAGGCGCGGGTTGAATATGAAGGGGTGGGATACCGCGAATCCCCGAGCGGGTGGGAGCTCAAAGTGAAACCTTGGACGCCGGTGGGGGGAATCCGTTGGCGAGAGGAGCTCTCTCCCCATCTTGGATTTCAAACGCAATATTGGGCGAACCGGTCTGCGTATTACGCGGAGTTTGGGAATAGCGCCGGAACTCATTTGGCCCAGGAAGGGCAAGCGCGCCTGTCCCTCCAATCCCTTTGGGTGGATTTTCGGCGTCCGTTGGTGGGATCGTCCATCGAAGGTGTTCTGGGAATGAATGGGGCTTACCAAAGCCTCCGTCAAAAAAATATTGTATTTCAAGGAAATCCAGAACCGGGAGCTTCTCGGGAAATCCATGCCGCTTTGGGGGCCCATTTGGGGTTCCATGGGAAAGGGGTAAGCCACCCGTGGGCGAGGGGTCCCGGTTTGTTTTGGGACGGTGAAATCCTCTTGGGACACTATTTATGGACCAAGAATAGACTCACCTCAGAGGATGGGTCGATCCGTCGGGGCGGATACACTTACGCCTTGCGAATGGAGGGGGGGCTGGCTTGGGAACGATGGCGTCTCTCCCTTGGGTATACCCGACAACTCTACGAGATTTTAGTCCCCGGAGGGCGCCGTTTTACTCCCGGAACATCGTCCAGTGCGACAGCCAGTTTGCCCATCAACAAAACAGACCTGTTCGGAGCCTTTCTTGCCCTGGGTTGGACGTATTAACGTGAAATTTATCCTGATGGGGTCAGTGGTCCTTTTTTGGGGATTCCTCGGCCATGCGGGAGATTTTTCCATGACCGTGGCCCCCTCGGCATCGTTGCGCTATAAGGGCGAAGGAAAGATTCTTCCCCAAAGTTACGTCAACCGTTTTGAAGGCCACACAGCACCCCTTTATCGTTTGGAATGGACACAAACCGCCCAGCCCACGGGGTTTTGGGGTCTCGGTCTTCAGCACACGGGGATTTTTGGAGGAGGGAGGTTTGGACAAGAATCCGTTTCAGACGGGACAGGGACACCCTATCAAACGAACCAGATGAATGTGGGGTTTACCAATTTGTTTGTCACCTATCATCGTCCGATGGTGGGGATCCCGGTGGAGGCCCACGTGCATCTTTCCGTGGTCCGCGAAATCTTTAAGCGGGAAAATTTTGTTGTGGAAGGAACCGGTGCCTCCGGGGGGGTAGATGACGTCAACGAAATTTCCGCCGAGGGTATTGGTTTTGGGTTTGCTGGAACCCACGGGGCCCGTTTCTTTTTTCGCTGGCAAACGGCCGTCCATTACTATGTTCAGCTTTTTGACGCGAAGACCGACGCATCAGCCGGGTCTATCTTTCAAGGGGAAGCGGGGTTGGGGTGGCGCATAACCCCCCGGCTTTCCATTGAAATGGGGGGGCTCTGGCAAGATTGGTTCATTCTCGGACAGGGGAACCGACGTATCCACCTGGAAGGAACGGACGGCGCTGTCATCTCTTACAACCGTCAACAAACCACTCTCCAGGGGCTTTTCTTTAAGATCGAAACCCGGTTCGCCACTTCTAAATAGTCTCCCATGGTTCTCTCGCCCCACTGAAAGTTGGGGGTTAAGTTAAACGGCCAAACCAGCCGTGCCGTACCATCCCCTTAGCGATTTCCAATACCGGTGTGATGGTGAGGGCAACCCCAATCACGATGAGCCAATCCATCCCAGTGAGAGCGTAGGTCCCAAAGGGCACATTGAGGAACGGTAGATACACAATGAAGGGCAACAGGAGGAGTTCCCAAAGGATGGCCAGGTTTAGCCATTTATTGGAGAAGGGTTTCCTCATCATGGAGTGCCGATCCGAGCGGAGGTTGTAAGCTTTAAAGAACTGAATAAAGACCAAGGAAAGGAATGTCATGGTCATGGCCTCTTCCAGGGGGCGGCCGGATTTGAGTGCCCATGCAAACAGACCGATATTGGCCGCGGCGGACCAAAACCCTCCCACAAGCATTAACAACACAACAGGCCGAGTGAATATCCCCTGGTTCATTGGTCGAGGGGGGCGGTGCATCAGGTCCGGATCGGCCGGATCCACCGCAAGGGCCAGGGCGGGCAATCCGTCCGTGGCGAGGTTGACGTAAAGAATTTGAACCGCGGTGAGCGGCAGGGGATACCCCAAAAGAGCCGCCCCCAGCATGAGGCCCATTTCCCCGACGTTGGCGGAGAGCAGATACATGAGAAATTTCTTCACGTTATCGAAGATCCCTCGCCCTTCTTCCACCGCGGCGACGATGGACGCGAAATTATCATCCGTCAACATCATGGCCGCGGCCTCTTTCGTGACGCCGGTGCCGGTGATGCCCATGGCGATGCCAATGTCGGCTTTCTTGAGGGCCGGCGCATCGTTGACCCCGTCCCCGGTCATGGCGACCACGTGTCCCCGCTCTTGCAGGGCCGAGACCAGGCGCAATTTGTGCGCGGGGGAAACCCGGGCGAATACCCCAATCCCTTCTGACCGTTCCGCCCAATCGGCATCGGTCCATCGATCCAACTCGGGTCCTGTGACCGTTTTCTCGCTGTCGGGTAACCCCAACTCCCGGGCCACGGCCTGGGCGGTGAGGGGATGGTCCCCGGTAATCATGACGGGTTTAATCCCCGCGACGATACATCGGGCGATGGCTTCCCGGGCTTCGGCCCGTGGCGGGTCCATCATGCCGACCAATCCGAGGAAGGTCATCGCGGTTTCCGCGGTTTCCCGAACGGCGCTTTGTTTTTCGGCCACCGCCAATACCCGGTAGGATTTTTCGGCCAACCGTCGAGCTTCCGCCAAAAATTTTTCTTTAGCGGTGGCGTCCATCGCCTGAGGCCCCGCGGCCCCCCATTGAAAGGCGCACGATCCCAGGATAACCTCCGGGGCTCCCTTGGCAAAGGCCACCACGGTCCCGGAAGGCCCTGTGTGCAACGTGGTCATCCGTTTCGATTCGGAAGTGAAAGGAATTTCATCCTGACGAGGGAAATCTCGGTCCAGGTCGCCTTTCATCATATTTGCTTTGGCGGCCGCGGCCACGAGGGCTCCTTCCGTTGGGTCTCCTTTGAGACGCCACCGGCCCTCCTCCTGATGAATCAGCGCGTCCGACGCCAATGCCCCGGCCCGCAGGAGCGCTTTCAGGGGCTCATCCACGGGCCATATTTCTCCCTTGACCCGGAAATCCCCTATAGGGCCATACCCGGCTCCAGTGACCTCGATTTCGCCCTCATGGGTGACCAGGGCTCGGACGGTCATTTCATCTTTCGTGAGAGTTCCCGTTTTGTCCGAGCAAATAATCGAAGTGCCTCCCAGGGTTTCAACGGCGGGGAGGCGGCGAACCAGGGCGTTCCGCTTGGACATCCGTTGCACGCCAATAGCCAACGAAATCGTTACGACAGCCGGAAGAGCTTCGGGAACGACCGCCACGGCGAGCGCGATCCCAAAGATGAACATTTCCACAAGGGGTTCCCCGCGCCAAAGGCCAAGTCCAATGACCACGGCCACGATCGCCAAGGCGCCTCGAGCCAAAATGTGTCCCACCCGGTCTAGATTTTTCTGGAGGGGCGTCCGTCCCGTCTCCACCGATTGGAGAAGCTGGGCCACACGTCCAAATTCCGTTGCCATTCCCGTTGTGACCACCAGGGCTTTCCCTCGACCGTAGGCGACAACTGTTCCGGCGAAGACCATGTTGCGTTGGTCCCCCACGGGCAAATCAGGGCGGAGGAATGTTTCCGTACTTTTTTCAACGGCCAATGATTCTCCTGTCAGGGACGCTTCCTCGTTCCGGAGGTTGATGGCTTGCAACAGCCGAGCGTCAGCGGGTACGCGGTCCCCCGCGTGAAGAAAAATGACGTCTCCCGGGACCAACTCCCGGGCGGGCACATCAATTTCTTTCCCGTCCCGTATGGTGGCGGCACGGGGGGCCGCCATTTCGCGGAGGGCTTCAATGGCCCGGTCCGCTCGAAACTCCTGAACGAACCCCAGGATGACTGCAAAGAGGACAATGACGAGAATGGCGATCGCTTCGATCCCGTGTCCCAAAAAGGCGGAGAGACCTACGGCGACAAGAAGGATCAGAATGAGGACGTTCTTAAACTGCGCGAGGAGGAGTGTCCAGGGAGAAACGCGTTGGGTTGTTTGCAATTCGTTTGGGCCATGGGTGGCCAGTCGTTGAGCGGCTTCCGTCGATGTCAATCCTTCAGGAGCTGACCGAAGGTGAACTGCGGTATCTTCCGCGGAAAGGGTGTGCCAGAGCGGTGTGGGCATAAATTTCTCCTCGTGGGGTTCTTAACTCCGGTAACTTTATCAGAATTTTATCTGGAGGGGAGATCGAAATGTTTTAGAGGTGCGGGTAATCTTGGGCGAGTCTTTGGCGGTTTAAGAGATAGCGCACCAAACGATCCATTTGGTCCTGGGCCAAAATAGTGAACTCAAAGGCCCCGTTTCCCGTCGATTGTCCTAAAACCAATATCTCATCTTCGTTTTCAGGCGGGATCACAAACCGGATTTCAACCCAATCTCCCGCTGGGGGGAAAACTTCTTCCGGAAGCGGTGTGAGGACGCAATTCCCGGTTCCTAGGGTGAGCGGGCGGGTTGGGAGCGGGGGCGCCCCGGTTCGGTCCAAATGTTTTTGAAGTCGGTCAATCTTTTGTTCGATTTCGTTCAACCGTCTTACCACCGGAGCCATTTCTTCTGAAACGCTCACGTGGCCTTCCGGATGGGCCGTCCAGGAGCGGGCCACCGCTCGGTCCATGATGAGAGATCGGACACATTCTGCTTCCTCTTTTCCAAGGAGGCGCCAGTGCAAGGGCAAATGGCCTTTCACCTGCATACGACCGGCCCCGGGGGCTGGATCAATGGGGACCATGGGAGGGCTCCGGGACTGTGGGTGCTTCTTCTTGCACGGGGGACAAGGTCGGTGGTTCCGATGGATTGGGTGCGACGTGATCGTTCGCAATCAGGGGTTTCCATGCGGAGATCGTCGGTTCCACTTTCCCTTGTTTTTTATTGACGTTTGCCCAGAAGGATGGCTTGTTTTCCAGAATGACAATTTCCACCCGGCGGTTTCGAGATCGACCTTCCGAAGAGGTGTTGGGCTGAAGGGGTTTAAATTCAGCGAGGCCAGCGACGGCCAATCGTGAGGGAGCGACCCCACTCAGGATTAAATACCGTAGAACGGAGAGGGCCCGAGCGGTAGACAATTCCCAGTTGGACGAAAATTGTTCGTTATGAATGGGCATGTCATCGGTATGGCCCTCAATCCTCAGTTTATGTTTCGACATTTTAATCACATCAACCACCCCGGGAAGAATGGCCAAGGCTTCCGGTCGAAGGGCATCGGACCCCGGGGTGAAAAAGGTGTTCGTTCGGAGTTGAATGGTGAGGCCTTCAGCGTGGCGCTCCAGCTTAATGTTGTCTGCGCTAGTCCCTTCACGTTTAAGTTGCGAAGAGATGTTTTTTTCAACGTCTTTCAGGTTCATCCCAATATCCAAAATCTCTCGACCGCTGGTGTTCCCGGGTGTCACAAACATGAGTTCGTTGCTTCCACTTGAAAACATCCCAGCGCTAAAAGACCGTTCCACGGCCCCCACCAGTTTATTAACTTTTCCCGCGTCGGTTTGGGCGGTGGCGTAAAGGACGGTAAAAAACGCAAAGAGAAGAGTGATGAAATCGGCGTAGGAGACCAGCCACCGTTCGTGATTGACGTGTTCCGGGATTTTAGGTTTACGGGCCATGGCTTATTTCGCGTCCAAGAGTTTTTGGTCTTTAACGGAGAGATGCCCTTTCAACCGTTCACTCATCAAGGCGGGGTTTTCCCCTTGCTGGATGGAAATCAATCCCTCCAAAATTAGCGCCTGATGGTGGGTGCTGTCTTCTTTGTGGTGTTTGAGTTTCGTGGCGGCCGGAAGAAAAACCAAGTTGGCGGACCCCACACCGTAAACCGTGGCCACGAACGCCACCGCGATCCCACCGCCCAAAGAGGAGGGATCAGCCAAGTTTTCCATAACGTGAATTAACCCCAACACAGCTCCGATGATTCCCACCGTGGGGGCATATCCTCCCGCGGCTTCGAAGAACTTGATAAATTCCTCATCATGGTGTTCCTCCCGGGTCATTTCCTGTTCCATCATTTCCCGCAGGGCTTTTTCAGGAGTGGCATCGATCAAGAGTTGGAGTCCCTTGGCAAAAAAAGGATCTTTTGTTTCGGACTGGGGCTTTTGCAAAGCCAACAACCCTTCTCGGCGGCTTAAGGTGGCGTAACTGAGGAGAGCACGGGAGACTTCCACTCCGTTGTGGTGGGGGCCAAAGAAAACCGCCACTAATTTTTTCGCGGCTCCAGTGGCCACGTGGAGGGGGAACCCAATGAGCGTGGCCCCCAAGGTCCCACCGAAAACGATGAGGGCGGCTGTCGGTTGCATGATGGAACTCATGTGTCCGCCCTCGAGGCGTTGGCCCAGGAGAATCAAGCCCACGGCGGACACAAGTCCAATAATGGATGCCAAATCCGGTTTCAATGAAGAGCCCCCCGTACAGAATACGTGACAAGGGTATTATCGGTCCATTGGCGGACACCTTGAGTTTACTCTTGACAGATCTCGAGACGTGGGGTATATAGAAACGGCCTATGAATTTTACACCAACAGACACAACGCGCATTGAAAGGACGCGATCCCCCATGGCCTCGCCCTCACAGCCCTTGGAAATGACATTTTCGATCCTCATCGTTGATGACGATCGATCGGTGGCTTATGCCTTGGACCGCGCTTTAACGGAGAAGGGCCACACGGTCAACCTGGCTTTTTCGGCGGAGGAAGGACTCCAAACCCTGAAAGATGCCGCCGCCGACATCGTCCTCTTGGACCTGTTCATGCCCGGGATGGATGGAACTGAAATGTTGCGCCAAATCAAAAAAGTCCATCCCTCGACCGATGTGGTCACGATTTCGGGGGCCGGCAGCATGCGCGCGGCGTTGGGAACACTTCAATTGGACGCGTTTGATTTTCTCCCCAAACCTGTTCAAATGCGTGCTCTGATGGAAGTTATCGACAGAATCCGGCAAAAACGTAAGTCTTCTCAGCGGGGCGTGGGGCCCCGGCCCATGTCCAACCTCTTTTCTGTTCCTGATTTGATCGGTAAAAGTCCGTCTATTCAACGGGTCGCGGATTTTCTTAACCGCATTGCCCCAACCCAGTGCAACGTTCTGATTCGGGGGGAAACGGGTTCAGGAAAAGAGGTGGTGTCCCACGCGCTCCACAATCGCAGCACCCGTCGAGAAGGACCGTTTATTCCCCTGAACTGCAGCGCCCTCCCCGAAACCATGTTGGAGAGCGAACTTTTTGGGCACGAGAAAGGGGCGTTCACGGATGCGACCGGAATGAAACGGGGCCTTTTGGAAATGGCAAACGGCGGGACCCTCTTGCTGGATGAAATCGGCGACATGCCCCTGCCTCTCCAAGCCAAACTGTTGCGTGTGGTGGAGACGAAACGTTTTCGACGCTTGGGGAGCAACACCGAACAGGCGGTGGATGTTCGTTTTGTGGCCGCGACTCACCGTGACTTGGAATCTATGGTTCGTCAATCCCAATTTCGTGAGGATCTTTTCTACCGGTTGGGCGTGTTTTCCCTCCGCCTCCCCGCGCTTCGGGAAAGAAAAGAAGACATTCCTCTCTTGGCGAGTTTTTTTCTCCAGTCCGCTGTTCGCGGCCGCGGACCGACCGTTCTTTCCGTGGAGGCCCTGGCGTGCCTCAACGCTTACCCGTGGCCCGGGAATATCCGAGAACTTCACAACGTCATTGAGCACGCGGTCGTTTTCGCCGAGGGGGACGCCGTTCGCGTAGCGGACTTGCCCGCCGTTTTTCAAGGACAACACGCGTCCCCGGATCCAGACGCCTCGGAGACGCTCGCCGCTGTCGAGCGACGCCATATTTTAAAAGTCTATGACACCTGCAACGAATCGATTGAAACGGCCGCGACTCGTTTGGGTTTGAGCGAAACGGTCACACGAAGTCGACTGAAACGCTACGGTCGACTTCCCCACTGAACACCGGGATTCGTTCACGTCAATCGCCTTCCTTCTTCGCGGCAGAGCCGTAGGGTCTGCCCCCACGTGATCCAAAAGAAAACGAGAAAAGCCCCGATCCGACCCCAGAATGTGACTTTCCACCCATTGGCTTAGACGAAGCAGAAAGGCGGTATTGATCGCCTGTTTCTGTCGCCGCGCCCGATCTTCCCAGGATTTTAAAAGGACTCCCATCTCATGGTGTCGATCCTGGTGATCCATTCTCCCTGGGTAACAAAATCGCCGCATCAATTCCTCTTCCGCTTCGCAGTGCATCCCCACGTACCCGACCAGTTCGGCTAAAAGGTTCACCGCCTGGGGAACTCCTCCCTGGGTGTTTGCTCGGTCTGCCACCGCGTCACAAAGACTCACCATCTCACGGTGATGCCGATCCATCATGTCCACGCCCAAATTAAATTCAGATCGCCAGCTGTGGGGATTGGTCAATGGATCCCTCCTTTCGCAAAAGCCATTATCGGCAAATTAAAATAGACCTAAATAATGTCGAATGGAATGGCACGCGAATTGCAAAGCCATGAGGTGAATTAATAAAGGTTAAGGAGAACCCTGATGCCGACGAACCCGGGCCCAGAAGAAATAGCCAATAAACTTCTCTATGTCCTTCATCGTGAGGAAAACGCCATTATTTCAGGGCGTTGGGAAAAACTTGCGCCGCTGGATCGCCTCCGGACCCGATTGTGGAAAGCTCTGGGAGCCGATCCGGGGCAGTCCATTTCGCGAAAAATGGCGATCGCGGTTCGAGATCAGAGCGATGCGAACACCCGACTCCTCGCCCAGGCTTTGGCGGAGGTCGGCGGAAAACTAATGGCGGTCCGACGCCGCTCCCAGGCCAACGAGGCCTATGGACGGGTTTGATCGGCACATTTCTTGCATATGGATAAAGTGAGACCAATGCCATGACCGAATCCTGGATGCCCATCGCGAGTTCCCCGGTAAAAGGCGAGCTCAATCGCCTTTGGTTAAACCAAAAGGCCGCGGCCCATAATTTAGCGAACATCCAAACACCTGGATTTGTGGGGACAAGAATGGTCCCTAAAGAAAACAATTCCTTTGACCAATTTCTTTCGCGGGAAGTGACACGCACGGACGCCCGCCACTTACCAACAAGTTCATCCTCTCTTTCAGAAGGGTTTTCGGAAGAAGCGGTCAAAGATCTCTCTCCCGATTCAGAAATGGCGGAGATATCCGAAACGGGGGTCCGCTACCAAACCCTCATTGAGGTGGTGGCGCGACGACATCGGATGGCCCGAACGGCCATCGAAGGACGGTGATGTGAATGGGCGCGTTTGACGGTTTGACTATTAGCGGGTCGGGGATGACCGCCCATCGGGCGTGGATGGAAACGGCCGCGTCGAACGTCGCCAATGCCAACACCACGCGTACCGCCGCGGGAGGCCCTTACCAACGAAAGACGGTGGTTTTTGAAGAAACCTTGCGGGCCGCTGAAATTGGAGCGGCTCAGGCCCCCTCCGGAGTGAACGTCACGGCTGGGGTTCCAGATCCCACCCCGTTCCCGCGCCTCTACGACCCTTCTCATCCCGACGCGGACCCACAGGGTTACGTAAGGCTTCCCAATGTGGATCCCGTGCGCGAAATGGTGGACCTCACCGCCGCCACGCGTGGTTACGAAGCCAATGTCTCCGCTTTTGGGGCCACGAAAAGCATGCTATTAAAATCCTTGGAAATTGGGAAATGACGCCCGCTTCGACTCCGAACCCGAAACACCATCCAGGCACGATGGGGGACGGCCGGAGTTTTTTCGTTCGACCCATGGGTGTCAAAAACGGGCGGTCCTTTTTCTGGATTGAACAGCCCCTCGAAGATTTGTTGGTCAAAGAGGCCCAGGTTCTTGAGCGATTGCAACGGGACGTGAAATGGCCAGGATTTCGGCGCGGAAGTGTTCCCATCCCCCGCGTCCGTCTTCGGTTCGCTACCGAAGCCCGAGAACAAGCCTTAACGGCTCTCGTGAAAGAATCCGTGGGGCGCGCGCTCGAGGATTGTCACTTGATTACGCTCAGCGCTCCAAACGTGGAGGCCGCGGATGTGGGCCAGGGGAGTATTCGAATTCAATTTTCAGTTGAAAGCCCTCCCGACGTGGATATCACCGGATACAAAGGTCTTTCCCTCAAAAGACGTTCCTTCCCAGTGACAGAAGCGGCACTGGAGGCGGCCTTAAAGGAAATCGGGGGTGAAACCATTGGGGCGCCCTCAGAATTTCGGGAAGCGGTGCGAAAAATATTGGAGTCCGAATCGGAACGTCTGGTTCGCCGCGACTTGGAGAGTCAGGCGGTGGAGGCACTGCTTGAGGCCCACCCTTTTGATGTGCCTCCCAGCCTGGCCCGGGAACGTTCCCGGGAACTTTTTCGTCGTCTTGAGGGACAGTTTCGGGCGGAAGGGGGAACTCTGGAAGCCTGGAAAAACCGTTACGTTGAATATGAACCTACGGTTCGATTGGAGGCCGAAAGGGGGGTTCGATTGGCCTATATATTGGCCGCGATTGGCGACGCGGAGGGAATTTCTGTATCGAACGAGGAAGCGGTGGTGGCGGTGCGGAAAGCCGCTCACCCATTGCCTGTTCATCAGCGAGAGCAAACGATCGCGCGCCTGGATTCTCAGAAAGAAGAAGTTCGTGGGATTTTGCTTGAGGACAAGGTGTTTGATTTTATTCTGGATCACGCTTCTATTACACGGGCCGATGATTCCAAGGAGGGTGCGTAATATGGCCGTGCTCGGGGGATTGGGGAGTGTCGGGACCACCGGTCCCTTAAGCGGTGGGGGTGGGTTTGGTGCGGCGGGTGGAGCCGGGCCCCATAAAAATTTCGGAGAGGTTTTGACCCAAGCCATTGAGCGGGCGGACAACACCATGGTGAACGCCAACACGGCTGTCAACGATTTGGTTTCTGGAAAAGCGGTCAGTTCCCATGAAGTCATGATTCAATTAGAGGAGGCGAATTTGGCTCTCCAGTGGACGGTTCAATTGCGTAACCGGGCCCTGGAGGCGTACCAAGAAATTATGCGCATGCCGTTGTAACTCCTTTCGGCTGGACCTCGTTGTAGGAGGCCGAGGGACATCCTTGACCGGGATGGTCCCATTGAACAGAGGAGCTCGGCGTGGAATCCTTGATTCGACTGAAAGACCTTTTTTTCTCCTTGCCCGTCGGCCGCAAAGCCATGGTGTTGATCTTTGCGGCGGCGGTCTCTGGCGCCGTCTACGCCTTGTCCCTCCCCATGCGGGGACTGGACCAGACACCGCTCTACGCCCGCCTCAGCCCCATCGATGCCGCCCAGGTGGTGGAAAAATTGAGGAACGACGGGGTGGATTATCGTCTGACGAACGGAGGCCGAACGGTGAATGTGCCTTCCCGGATGGTGGATGAGCTTCGATTAAAACTTTCCCAAGAAGGTCTTCCCAAGGGAGAAGGGGAGGGGTTGGAAATTCTTGAAAAATCCCCCCTCGGGATGAGCGATTTTTCCCAAAAAGTGGGTTACCAGCGTGCGATTCAGGGTGAATTGGCTCGAACCATTGGAGCCCTCGAAAACGTCCATGCCGCTCGGGTCCACCTGGTGTTTCCGGAAGAATCTCCGTTTCTCGATAGCCAGGACGGGGCCCGCGCTTCGGTGGTCTTGACCTTGAAAGCGGGGGCCTCCATCGACCAGCGGCAATTGAGTGGGATTGTCCATTTGGTGGCGGGTGGCGTGAAAGATCTTAAACCAGAAAACGTTTCTATCTTGGATTCCCATGGACGATTGTTGGCTGGGGGACGATCCTCGGATGGGGTTTACAGTCATGGCAACGAACTGCTGGACCTCCAACGAGACGCGGAACGGTATTTGGAACAAAAGACCACGAGCCTGTTGGACGGTTTTCTGGGGCCCGGGAAAGCCATTGTGCGAACGCGCGTTGAAATGGACGATCGGATTGTTCGCGAAAAAACAGAGACCTATGACCCGAACACGCCATTGCGAAGTGAGCAACAAACCAGCGTGCCTCGAACGGGTCCCTCGTTCGTTAAAAATTATGAAGTGGGCCGTTCGGTGAAGGAGATTGTGGCCAGCCCCGGGGCCATTCGGCGCCTTTACGTCTCGGTCGTCATTGATGGAACGAATAAGGAAGATCCCGCCACCCCCGGTGCCCGAACCTACGTGGCGCGTTCCGAAGAAGAAATGAACGCCATCGGTCTCTTGGTGAAACAAACCGTGGGGTTTAGTGAGGATCGAGAAGACCAATTTGAAATCAAAAATGTTGCGTTTGATACCGCCCAGCGAGACAAAATGGTTGAGGAAGCGGCCGCGCAGGAAGAGGTTCTGAAAAAGGAAAGGACCCGACAAACCCTTATGCTGGCCATCGGACGCGGCGGTTCGGCCCTGGCGATTGTCATGGTGCTGATTCTCTTTATGAAGTTTCTCAAGGCGGCGGGGGCTTCAACAAATAACGCGCCACCCAACACCAACGATACCGCACTTCTTGCAGCACCGGTTTTGGCCGCGGCAACTCCCCCCCCTCCCGCGTCAACGGGAGGGGCCGAAGGAGGGGTCCCCTCTCCCAAAGAATTGCCTACCCTAAATTCATCTCAGGCTCAAGCGGCACTTCTGGACGCGGCCCGCAAGGATCCCGCGGGGGTGGCCCGGGTGATGCAAAAGAAATTCGCCGGGAGGGCTTCGGCATGAACCATTTCGGATCTGAGTTATGACAACGGTGGCCATTTCGAATCCCACTCAAATTCAGAAGATAGGGATAATTTTAAGTACTCTTCCCGATGAGCAATGTGTGGAAGTCCTGAAAAACTACCCGGAAGAGGAAGTCGAACGGATTTGCGCGGTCATGGCGAGCCCGGTCGTGGTGGATGACGAAACGCGCGCGAAAGTTCTCACGGAATTTTCTGAGGCGTTGGCCGAATCCGATGGACAAGCGGGAATCGAAACGATTGAAGGGATCTTGGCCCAGATGTACGGAGCCCG
This sequence comes from Elusimicrobiota bacterium, assembly GCA_016788905.1. Taxonomy (NCBI): domain Bacteria; kingdom Pseudomonadati; phylum Elusimicrobiota; species Elusimicrobiota bacterium. Next base: position 127,257 of record JAEURZ010000002.1, on the reverse strand, counting down.
GCGTTCATCGGAAATTGTGGTTCGCTTAAAAGCGGCCGGGGGAGATGATAAAGGGTTGGCGGCCCTGGCGGAAGAAGTGGGCCCCGCCAATATCGCAAAGTTGTTGTCCAGAGAAATTCCAGGGGTGGGCGCTTTCGCTTTGACCGAAATGCCAAACACTTTAGCGGCCCGTGTGTTGGCGCTTCTCCCGGAAGGAACGCGCGGGAGCGTTCTTCTGGCCCGGGCCCGGGGCGTTTCGCTTCGGCCGGAAATCGCTCAGTGGGTTCGGGAAGGATTGCGGGCAGGACTGACTCAGAAGGAAGAAGGAGGGCCTCCTCCGCCAGCGCCCGCGGAAATATTAGCGTCCGCAGAAATTTTGTCCCAACTGACGACAGAAGTATCGAAAGTCATTATGGACGCTCTTTATCAACAAGATCCCGAACTGGGGCGCAAGATTGCCGAAGCCTTATTTACCTTTGATGATTTGGTGCGGGTGGAAGACAAAGATCTTCAGCGGGTGTTGGCCAAAATCAATCAATCGGATCTCAAGATCGCCCTGCGTCGTTGCCCGGAGGCCATCACAGAAAAAGTCTTTAAAAATATGTCCGAACGAGTGGGAGCCGCTCTCAAAGAAGAAATCCAAATATCTCCTCCCCAGAAACTCTTGGCGGTTCAGGAAGCTCAACGCCGTATCGCGTCGACTGTCCGCGAAATGGTTCGAAATGGCGATATCACTTTGAAACCGCCCACAGCGGCGGCCGCCACCGACAGCGCGGCGCCCCCAGTGGACGTTCCAGCGGAAGAGCAGTTGGTGTAAGAGCATGTCCCCGAAAATTCTAAAGCGATCGAGGATGTCCGAGGGGACGGTACGCTATGAGCCGAAGGGACTTCCTCGGGATGAAAAGCGATCGGAAGAATTGCGTGTGGAGAGAGAAAGATTGACAGCGGAAATCCGAGCGCTGTTGGCCGAGGAGACGGCCGCCGCTTTGGCGGTTGAAAAAGAGAAACTGGCCGCGCTCCATCAAGCCGAATTGGACCGATTTTTTGCCCGCAGTGAGCCCGAGATCGCTCGCCTTATTCTTTCCATTGCCACCCGGGTGTGTCGTCAGGAGTTGGCGATCAATCGTGAAGGGGTTCTCCAGTGGGTGCGGGAAGGACTCTCGGTCTTAGGGGACGATGGCCCCCGGACGATTCGTGTCCACCATGATGATGTCAACGCCGTCCGTGTTTCCACTGAGAGTGCGGGGGGAACCGTTCGTGTTCAAGGGGATTCTTCCCTGGCCCCGGGAGATGTGGTGATCGAAGGGGAGCGCGAACAATGGGACGCCCGGGTTTCCACGCGGTTGGAAGAGCTGGAACGAACGTTTCACCGGTTAGCGGAGGAAGGATGAATTTTGCCAAGTATGACGATGTGGTCGAACGGGTGCCCCTCGCGCGCCACGTGGGACGGCTCACCCGCGTCTCGGGGGGAATACTGGAAGGGGTGGGGCCCGCGGTGTCTTTGGGAGAAATTTGTCGGGTCTGGGAACGACGGGGGCATCGTTTTTTTTGGGCGGAAACAGTGGGGTTTCGAGATGAGACGATTTTGTTCGCTCCGTTGACAGAAGTGGATGGGTTAGGGCCCGGAAGCCTTTGGATGAACGGGATCGGTTCTGTCTCGATGCCGGTGGGGGACGCCTTATTGGGTCGTGTGGTGGATCATCGGGGCATGCCTCTCGATGACCAGGGGCCCCTCCGCCTCACCGAACGACGCCCCTTGCGGGCGACACCTCCCGAACCTATGCGCCGTCGGCGCATCCAAACGCCGTTGGTCACGGGAGTTCGCGCGCTGGATGGGGTGTTGACCTGCGGGCGGGGGCAACGTATTGGTTTGTTCGCGGGGGGAGGGGTTGGAAAAAGTTCACTTTTGGGGATGATCGCTCGATCCACCAAAGCGGATGTCAACGTGATTTCGTTGGTGGGCGAACGGGGCCGGGAAGTTCGCGATTTTGTTGAAAAAGATTTGGGAGATGTGGGGTTGGCTCGATCGGTCGTGGTGGTGGCCACTTCGGACCAAACGCCCATGGCGCGACTTCACGCCGCTCTGGGGGCCACGGCGGCGGCGGAACATTTTGCCGCGGAAGGGAAAGACGTTTTGCTCATGATGGATTCGGTCACGCGACTGGCCATGGCCGGCCGTGAATTGGGGTTGGCGTTGGGCGAACCGCCAACAACCAAAGGGTACACCCCCTCTGTGTTCGCATTTCTTCCCCGCCTATTGGAACGGGCGGGCCTTTTTGAAACCGGGAGTATCACGGGGTTCTACACGGTTTTGGTTGAGGCCGATGATATGGACGAACCCGTGGCCGATGCGCTCCGATCGTTATTGGATGGGCACGTGGTCCTTTCCCGTCGGCTGGCAAGCCAAGGTCACTATCCGGCTGTGGACGTGCTGGAATCTCTCAGTCGACTTATGCCCGATGTCACGGGTGCCGAACAACAAAAAGCCGCCGGTCAATTGCGGGAGGTCCTGGCCACGCACCGCGAAGCGGAGGACCTTATTCGCGTGGGAGCCTACGCGAAGGGGAGTGACGCTAAAATCGATTACGCGGTGGGTCATTTGGACCGTGTCAACGGGTTTCTTCGCCAAGAGGTCTCCGCGGGATCAACGTTTGAGCAAACCCAACGCCAACTGATGTCCCTCTTTGCGGAACGGAAACCCGCGTGAAAAAGTTTCGGTTTCGACTGGAAACCCCGCTTCGTCTTCGGCGTCGAAAAGAGGACAAAGTTGCCCAGGAACTGGCGCGGGCCCACGCCGAATGTATCGCGGCTCGCTTGGATTTAGAGCGTCTTGAAAAAGAGCGAGAGGTTTGGGCCGTGCCTCCCGTCCTGGATGGGTCGGGCACCCTTGATTTGACCCGGGATCAATGTCGGCGGGATTACGTGGAGCATATGGAATTTCGAATCCAGGCCTCTAAGGAAATTGTCCGACGTTTGGCTCATGAGGTGTCTGTTCGTGAAGGCGCGCTTCGAATCGCTGTGCGGGACCGTCAAATACTTGAACGTCTCAAGGAAATCAGAAAAAAATCCCATCGGGAGGACATGAGAGCTTTGGAGATGAAACGAATGGATTTTGCAGCGTCCGCCGTTTTCCGGAGGTCTACCCAATGAACCCGACTCTTCGTGTGGCCATGGTGGCCATTTTTACAACAATTGGAACATCGTATTTTTTAGCGGGGGGACTGTTTAACCTGATGAGGACCGCTCGTTCTGCGCCACTTGCTCCGACTTCCCCTGCAATTACACCGGACTTTCTTGGTCCTCTCTCACGCCCTGTTAGCACGACTCTTGCATTAGAATCGGGTGTGGGGAAGAACGAGGTAAAGCCCTTGAAATCGGATCTGGAGGCGATCGAAACGAAATGGCGCTACGCGGAGTTGGAACGGGAAAGTATGAAAACCCAAATGGAGGTTCACGTTAAGACTTTAATGCGGATGGAAGGTGAAATAAAGTCCACCACGCAAATCGCCGAGGGGTATGAAAACAGGATGATGGAAACCCAGCGTCTGATTCAAGAGGCCAGCAATGCCCTTGAAGCGGCCCAAATAAGGATTGGAAAAATGGAAAGCGCGGTAAAAAATGCGGAAGAAGTGGAAAGACAGGCCACTCTCAGCACAAAAAAGATGGTGAAATTATTTGTGACCATGCCGCCGGAGAACGCGGCGAAGATTCTTCAGGAATTACCGAACAAAGAGACCGCTGATTTATTGGCACGCATGAAAGAGGCTGAAGCTGGCGCCATTTTGGTTTTGTTTCCCCCAAAACGTGCGGCCGCCCTATCGGCCCGATTGGCTGGAAACCGAGGAGGACCTCCATGATTGTTCCGTCTGTCGCAGGGCCTGGACCCCTTGAGGGAGGGCCAAAAAGTTCGCCGGGATCGGCGAGTGAGGGTGAGCGTTTCTCAATTCATTTATATAAGGAAGTCGACCGTTTCGATCCAAACCGGAAGCCTCCTTCTCAAGAGAGCCCCTCGATTTCTACGAAATCGGAAAGAAAGGAAAAGCCGTTTTCTCCCCATGGAGCGCAGCGGAAGTTAACTTCTTCTCCGTCTCTAAAGGACGATCGTCCTCTCCCTCTGACAAAAGAGGCTCTCCCTTACGACCAGCGTACGGGAACGGAGGGGAGCCTCCTGGATTCGGGTGAAAACGAAGAGAATGTTGATTCTCTCGCTTCCCCACCTGTCCATGGAGAAGACCTTCACGCGAATGAAACAGAGGGAGTGGAGGTTGTCCCGGTCCTTCTTCCCGAGGTGGTTTTGCAGGGGGAAGAAGAGAGGCCCGAACCGGATGCCCCCAGTGATTCCGGTTCTGAAACGACGGAGGATTTTCGTTCGGGTGAGACGAGCACGAAAGGAGATCCTGTTTCCCCGTTTCTATTTCCCTCCCTGGTTCCCCCCGTTCCCCATCAAAAGTCCGAAGTCGTTGTGCCTCTTCAACCCGCACTCTCCAAGGAAAAGTCCCTGGGATCCTTGTCCCCCATGGCGGATGGGGGGCCTTCCCTAAACCTTGAAGACACCCATGAAAAAAGAGTGGAGGTTTCTTCGGAAGGGAAGGCGGGTTCACCTCTCCCTTTAAAACCTCAAGAGGTTCCGCCCTCGAAACGCGAAGCGGTGGCCCCGTCTTCAGAAGGGCCAACTCCTGAAGCCAAAACAATACCACGGGCCATTCCTGTGGTAGCGAATAGGCCTTCGGGACTCACCCAGGAGGAGAAAGGAAATTCCGAGTTCCAAGATCAATTGGAGGGAAAAGATCGTCGCGAACTCCCGTCCTCTCTTCGGTCTGGCCCCTCTTTTTCCCTCGCCGTGCCGGAAGGAAAACCGGTGGACACGTTGATTCCGAAAGGGATGAACTCTACGGAAGAGGCCCTGTCTCCGGCGGCTTCGGTCCTGAATGGGTTGGGTCGGAGTGGTGGGGTTGTTCCCCATATGGGGGGGCAATCCCCTGGGTTCCCCTCTGTGGAGGGATCCAAAACCAACGCCGCTCTTTCCGCTCCTCCTCCGGCCCCACCCGAATTCAAACCGTCGCCCATCGATTTGGCACGGCAAATTCATGTGACCTTGGAATCCGGCCGTTCTTTGGTGCGTCTCGATCTCAAGCCAGACCATTTAGGTGAACTTCATATCGCCCTTGAAGCCAAAGGAAAAGATGTGTCCATGCAATTCCGGGTGGACAACGATACCGCCCGCCAGGTCGTGGTTTCCGGGTTGCGCGAGCTTTCCGGGACGTTGACGACCCTGGGGTGGAGTGTCAATGATCTTGCGGTTAACGTTTCTTCCGGGGGGGTGGGAAACGGGCGCGGGGACGGAGGACATTCCGACATGGGGTCCTCTTCGCACAATTCCAACGTCTTAGTGGACGAAACGGGGATAACCGAAACAGAAAGAGCGCCTGGGGCCTGGCGCGTTGATTTAGTCGCGTAAGAAAAGGAGAAAAAATATGCCGGAATCCATTGATGCTGTTTCATCGGCCGACGCTTCAAAAACATCAGCGACGCGAAACACAGGGGGGTTGGGGAAGAGCGATTTCCTCAAACTTCTAACCACTCAGCTTGAACACCAAGACCCCCTGAACCCGGCGTCAGAACAGGAAATGGTGGGGACCTTGGCCCAATTCTCATCTCTTGAACAGACTGAAAAATTGGCCCTTTCCATGGAGGCTCTCACGCGAAGCAACCAATGGAGTCAAGGGCAAAGTATCCTCGGTCGAATTGTGGTCGGGAAGAACGATGCGGGGAATATTGTGACGGGAAAAGTATTCGGGATGAGAATGGAAGGTGATCAAATGTTGTTGGATTTGGGAGACGGGGTGGACTTGCCTTTGGCCGGTCTCACCGAAGTCTTCGCCTAATGGACGGGATTGGTTCCATCGGAGGTCCCTCCTCGCCCCGGCCAGGGGGCCCTCAAGCAGCCCGCCCCTCTGACGCATTTGACCATATTTTCCGTCGGGAATTGGTCCGGTTCTCAAAACACGCGGAGGACCGTCTTCAACGGGACGGAATCCAACTCACGGAAGCCGAAAAGGAGCGGTTGGACAGCGGGATGGACAAAGCGGCGGCGAAGGGCGCCCGTTCCTCGGTGCTCCTCATGGACGATAAGGTCTTCATCGCCAACGTCAGAGAAAAGATTGTAATCACCTCCATGACCCGCGATCGATTGCGGGACAACGTATTCACTCAGATCGATAGCGCGGTCATTTTATAGTCGCACGGTTCGCACGGATCTTGCATAAACACAACATGAAGAGTTTTACCGGGAAGTGCATCCAAAACCAGGAGGAACCGAATCTATGATGCCAGCCTTGTTCTCAGGAGTGTCGGGATTAAAGAACCATCAGTTTCGTATGAACGTGATCGGAAACAATCTTTCAAACGTGAACACCATCGGTTATAAATACAACCGCGTCAGTTTTGGCGATCTGATTTATCAAACGGTTCGGGACGCCTCTGCCCCGCAGGCGGTGGGGGGAACCAACCCCGTTCAATTGGGGTTGGGATCGTTCATCCACAGTGTGGACACGATCAATACTCAAGGAAACTTGGAGTCCACCGGACGGTCGACAGATATGTCGATTCAAGGGAACGGTTTCTTTGTTGTCAACGACGGCAATCGGAACAAATACACCCGGGCGGGACTCATGGAATTGGGGTTGGGGGGGAATTTGGTCAATCCTTCTGACGGGTCCACGTATATGGGATGGAACGCGGTCAATTCGGTGGTGGACACCTCCGGTTCTATTTCCACTCTTTCTATTCCGGTGGGGGATGTCCTTCCGGCCCAAAGGACCGGACGAATGACATTTATCGGAAACTTGGACGCGGCCGGAACGCTTATTCAGGGAACCATTGCGCAAACTCAGCCTCTCCTGGCCGCGGCGGCAGGGACGTCTTTGGTGAGCGGTATCCGAAACGCCGCGGGCGCTTCCCTGGGTCTTACGACAGGAAGCTCCTTATCCTTTACAGGATCTGTGGGGGGAACCCTGATCTCGGCAACGCCATTGGTTGTGGGAGCGGGGACCACTCTCGCGGACATTGCTTCGGCTCTGCAAGCGGCTCTTCGTGGGGTGGCGGACGGCGATTTGACGGAAACCGCTACGGTTCAAGCGGATGGGTCCATCCGAGTCACATCGGACGGAACAAACGACATCACCAACCTTCAAATCAGTGTACCCGGGAATACCCTGGCGAATAACGCGTTCCAATTTCCTCTCGCCATTTTGGGGGGAGGGACGACCGGCAATACGGAAGTAATGCTTCGCCCCGCGATCGCATCGGACACTCTGGTTTCCATGAAATCCTCTTCCGGGGTTTCCTTGGGGTTGACGGCGGGTGATGATATGACGCTCATTTCGGCAAACGTGAAGGGATCGATTGTGGCCTCAACACCTATTCTGGCGGACATCACGATCGCTTCCACCTACGGGGATTACCGGGACGCTCTTCGGAGCGCTCTTTTCACAGGGGCCCCGGCTTTGGGAGAAGATTTGGTCATTCAGTCGGACGGAACCCTCTACTTAACTGGATCCAACGGAGCGTCCAATGGCGTCGCGGGCATCGTGATTGGGGCCGGGCCGAACTCAGGTGATGATCTCCGGTCCACCTTTTCGGCTTCCCAAAGTTTTGGGGAAATCCAGAAAGCTTTGGACGCCACCAGTTATCGAACGTCCACCCAAGTTTTCGATTCTCTTGGAAATCCATTGGCTATCGATCTTCGTTTTTCAAAGTCTGCCACCAACAGCTGGCAATGGACGGCTTCTCACCAGGGAGTGTCTGTGGGGGCGGGCGTTATGAACTTTGACAACGGGGGGCAATTGGTAACCCCCACGGGAAGCATTTCAGTCCCGTTGACCAACGGGGCGGCGTCTCCCTTGGCGGTCGCGGTGGACTTTACGGGGTGTACCCAATTCACCAACAATTCGTCCATTGTGCTGAACAATCAGGATGGGTTCAGTAGTGCCACCTTAAGCGGTTTTTCCATTGGACAATCGGGAGAGGTGGTCGGAACTTTCTCCAACGGTCGAAACTTGATTTTGGGTCAAATGGCCGTGGCGTCGTTCAGCAACTCCTCCGGCTTAAAACGCGAAGGGCAGACCTACATGTCCGAAACGTCGAACTCGGGTACCGCGGAATTCGGTGCCGCGCTGGTCGGGGGACGGGGAAGCATTATTTCCGGAACCCTGGAGATGTCCAATGTGGATGTGGCCCGGGAGTTCACCGATATGATCGTGACCCAGCGTGGGTTCCAATCGAACGCCCGGGTCATCACCACGTCAGACCAGTTGCTTGAAGAGTTGGTTAATCTGAAACGATGATAAGGAGACCGTGACCGATGGCGCTGATTGATAAAGCAACAATCCTAAAAGGTGTGTGGGATGTGGTTCTCCTATCGGCGGCGGGCGCGGTGTGTGTGTTTGGTTCGCGTTTGGCTGTGGACCACGCGCTGGCTGAAGCCAGCGCTCAGTTGGCGGCACAGCCCTCGGCCTATTCTGTGGGGCCGCTCGGTTTGGCCGCTGGGGCGGGCCCCATCGACTTGGGGGAAGGGGCCGGGGATGGGAAAGTCAAGCCTAATCCCAATGAAGGGCATGGCTCAAGCGACACCGGAAAGAAGAAAGGGAAAAATGACGGAAAGGGGATTTTGACAAAAATCGCAACACCTTACCCGCTAAAAACCACAGTGGTCAATTTGGCGGGGGATTCCAATCACCGTTTCGCTAAAGTCTCCATCACCCTGGAAGCCGATTCCCCGGAGGTGATCAAAGAACTCGAAAGCGTGGACCATCAAATCTACGATTGTCTGATCGACACCTTGGGCAATGTGCGGGCCCAGGACATCGGTAGTGATGTGGGGAAGAACATGTTGAAAGAAACTCTCCGCACCAAAATGAATAAATTTTTAACGAAAGGTGAGATCAGCGACGTTTACTTGACGGAATTTCTGATCCAATGACCGAAACCGCCCGCCCCTTCGCCCCCGCGCCGGGAGGGACCCTCTCGCGGAAAACCCGCGATGCCCTGTTCCGAATCCACCTCACCTTTGGTCCAAAGGCATCAACGGATTTAGCCGCACGTTTGGGTCTGCCCATTAAAATCGAGGCACGATCTGTTGAGGTGGTGATTGGTGCTACCCCCCAAATAGCGGGAGCCATCGCCATGCCGTTCCTTATTTCTCCTGGGGCCGGTTCAGGGTTTATGGGGCTAGAGAGTGCCGCTGCCCGCGTTTTTTTAGAGGCGTCCCTGGGAGGAACGGCCCAGCCTGCGGGATCCTCCACTCGAGAACGGTCCGCGGGGGACATAACGCCCGTGGAGCGCCGGGTGGCTGAAGGATTTATGGAATTTTTTCTCAGTCGTTTGAACGCCCTTTGGGAAAGCTTGGGGGAATGCGCGTTCACGTCAAGGAAAACCGGGTCCTTTGAAGAAGGGTCCCCCGAAAAACGAGCGGAAGAGACCTATGTGATTGTCCTTTTCTCCCTGAGCGCCATGGGGACATCGAGTGCCTTGGAGGTGGGGCTTCCCCTCTCTTTTGTGAAACCCCTTACTGCGGGTTTGGAACATCCAGAAGAAAAAGACACATCGATGGTGGACGACCCGAAACTTCACCCCGTTTTAAAACGAAAAATGGATGGGGTCACGGTCCCGGTCCGGGCGTTTCTTGCCGAACCCGATATTTCACTTCGTGACATGGCGGCGTTGGAGCCCGGCGACGTTCTCAACGTCGGGCGATTGGGCGCCGAAGCGGTTTTACTGGCTGGTTCTGTTCCCATGTTCCGTGGGCAGGCCGGGATTTTGAACGGACACCGCGCCATCCGCATCACGAGTATCGCCAAACAGGATCGGAGGTCTCAATGACAGACGAAAAATCTACCCCCACAGCGCCAACGGAGCCGAATTCCCCGGAAGTGAAGCAAGTCCGTTTGGCGGATCTGGCCGCGGGAGGGGGGGACCCTCTTCCCACCAACATCGCCCCCCTGATGGACATCACTCTACGTGTGAGCGTGGTGTTGGGTGAAACACGAATGACCCTTGGTGAGTTGTTGAAATTAGGAACGGGATCTGTGGTTGAGCTGGACCGTGCGGCGGGAGACCCTATTGATATCTTAGTGAATGAACGTCTTTACGCCCGAGGAGAATTGGTGGCGGTTGGCGAATCTTTTGGAGTAAAAATTATTGACATCGTGGGCGGGTCGAAACCCGGGGTTTCCTGATGGGTTTCCCCACCGGCCGAAGCGTCCTCTTCGCCCTCTGCGTGTTGGGGGGAACCATCGTTCTTCAAGCCGGGGAGGGGCTTCCACCTCCCATGGAACCTTCGGTTTCCGAGCCGGATACCCCGGATTTTCTCAAACCTCAGTCGGCCCCTTCTTTCCCCGTGGTCCGGGTTATTGTGACGCTCTCCCTTCTTCTGGGCGCTCTGTATTTCGTAAAACCACTTCTCCAAAAAACAAAATGGGGAGGAGCTTCTGGCGGGACGGGGCTTGATGTGCTTGGGCGTGCTTCTCTGGGGCCACGTGCGGGAATTTGTTTGGTCCGAGCGGAAGGAAGGAAATTTTTGCTGGGGGTTGGGGCGGACGGGGTCCGTTTATTGGCCGAACTGGGGGATGGAACGTCCCTTGAAAACCCGCCGTCCGTGTTGCCCCATGACCTCTAAAACTTTTCAGAAAGTGTTTGGCGCCACGGGGATTCTTATTCTCTCAGTGTGGACGGTCCACGCCGCTCCGGCGGCACCGACATTGCCCACCCCGCTAGAAGGGGCTGTTCGCGCGATCGGCGATCCCCAGCGGTTGACGTCTGTTTTCGAGGCAGTGGCTGTGCTCACAGCCATTTCTCTTGTCCCTTCAGCCCTGATCATGACCACTTGTTTCCTGCGGTTCGTTATCGTATTGGGTCTTCTCCGCCAAGCGATGGCGCTTCAAACCACGCCTCCCAATCATGTCCTCATCAGTTTGGCCCTGATCCTAACTTTTTTTGTTATGGCCCCGACCGTGGCGGAAGTTAATGAAGTGGCTGTGCAACCCTACCGAGAAAATACGCTCAGCTTTGCCGAGGCGATCCCAAAAGCCGCGGTCCCCGTTCGAAGTTTCTTGTTACGTCAAACCCGGGCCCGTGAATTGGGGTTTACCATTCGCATGTCCCGCATGCCCACGCCAAAAAATGAGGAAGAGGTTCCCTTCATTGTTTTGGTCACCGCTTTTGTTTTGAGTGAATTGAAAACGGGGTTTCAAATGGGATTTCTCCTGTTCCTCCCGTTCCTCGTGATCGATTTGGGGGTGTCGAGTGTTCTCATGTCTCTGGGGATGATGATGGTTCCCCCCAGCATGGTGTCGTTGCCCCTTAAAATTTTATTGTTCATCATGGTGGATGGGTGGGCTCTTATTGCGCAGGGACTGGTCAAGAGCGTGCGATGACCGTCGATTTCGTGATGCAACTTTGGCGGGAATGTTTTATGGGGGCGCTCCTCTTCGCGGGGCCCATCCTTGCGGTAAGTTTGATCGTAGGGGTGGCGGTCGGCCTTTTTCAAGCGGCCACCCAAGTCCACGAAATGAGTTTAGTCTTCGTCCCGAAGATTATCATTGTGGCTCTGGTGGTGACGGTGTTCGGCCATTGGCAGTGGGGTCTCTTGGTTCAGTTTGCCAGTCGACTTTTGGCTGGATTACCTCAGATGGCGCGCTGATCGGGACATCTCGTGCCGTCTGATTTTGAGCTGGCTCGATTCTTCCTTGTTTTTCTTCGCGTCTCCGCGTTCCTCTCCTTTGCGCCTCCCTTTGGAGGAAAAGACGTGGCTCCCATGGCGCGGGCGGGTTTCTCATTCCTCACAGCAACTCTTTTGGTGACGTGGATTCCTTCTTCCGCGACCCTCCCGCATGATGGGTTGGGGTGGGCTTTGGCGGCGGGAACGGAATTATTGGTGGGATTGGTCATTGCGGGGTTCTGGTCGATGTTTTTGACTGGAATTCAAATGGCGGGCCATCTCATGGGCGCTCAAATGGGGTTGGGGTGGGGGGGGCTCTTTGACCCAACGGTGGGGGATTCCTCCGAGGTGGTTGTCCTTTTCCAACGGATGATCTTTTTCCTTTTGTTCTTCGCTGTGGACGGCCACTTGCGGTTGATGGAAATCCTTGTGCGAAGTTTCGAGTGGGTTCCCCTGGGGAACGCCGCGTTTCATGGATCGTTTTTTTCAAATTGGTCGGCCTCTTTCGGAAATCTATTTGAGATCGGGTTTAAACTGGCGGCCCCCCTGACGGTGGCCATTTGGTTGTTGACGATAGGTCTGGGTCTGATCGGTCGTGCCGCCCCTCAAATGAATCTCCTGTCCCTTGATTTTCCACTCCGGAGTGTCGTGGGCTTTTTTGTTCTCGCGCTGTCGGCCCCTCATTTAACACGGGTATGCGAACGACTCCTGGACCTCTTTTTTAAACGGGCGGACGTCCTGGTCCGATGTCTTGCCCCGTGAGCGCTTCCCATGGCCGCGAATGACGGAAAAGAAAAGACAGAGAAACCCACCCCCCGCCGCCTCGAAAAAGCAAAAAAGGAAGGCACCGTTGCCCACAGTCGAGAAGTTCCTGGTGTCGCGGCCCTCGCCCTGGGGATCATCGCCATCGGGGCCACCGGATCGGCGTGGAAAGGTCGCTGGGCCACCCTTTGGAACGAAATCAGTCTTGCTCTCTCCCGGGCCCCCCTCATGGAAGAAAATATTTTTGAGCCAATCCAGCGATCGGTGATTAGTCTCCTGTGGCTTTTCGCGCCCATTCTCCTGGCCTGTGCCTCCGGGGCGCTGGTTTTCGGGTGGGGGCAAATGGGGTTTCGATTCACCCCCGGTCTTCTTAAACCTAAATTCGACAAGTTAAATCCCATCACAGGATTTGGTCGGTTGGTTTCCATCCGCCAATGGGTGGACGCGGGAAAGACGGCATTAAAAGCGTCGGGATTCGGATTCATTGCCTACCTCACCTTAAAGGTCTTTTGGGCTCAAGCGCCACTGATGGTCGAGATGTCCCCCGCTGCTTTGGCCGAATCGACCTGGGCTCTCTCTTCAAAAATGTTGTGGCAATGCACAGCATTTTTCGTGGCGATCGCGGTGTGGGACTACGCCAAAGAATTCCGGCGAGTGTCCAAGGACCTGCGCATGACCTTGCAGGAGGTCAAAGACGAAAATAAGGAAACGGAAGGGAACCCGCAGATCAAATCCCGCATCCGGACATTGATGCGAAAAATGTCAAGTCGGCGAATGATGAGTCAGGTTCCCAAAGCCGATGTGGTGGTTACGAATCCCACCCATTTGGCCGTGGCCATTCAATATCGGTCCCGTATGCGTGCTCCTGAAGTGGTGGCGAAAGGAGCGGGCCTGATGGCTCAACGGATCCGGGAAACAGCCCTGGCCAACGGGGTTCCCCTATTGGAAAACAAGCCCTTGGCACAACTCTTGTATAAGAAAGTAGAGGTGGGTGATCCCGTACCGGTGGGACTTTATCAGGCTGTGGCCGAGGTCTTGGCCTATGTGTATCGACTCAAAAATAGGGTCCGGTCTTAGATGGCGCTCCTATCTCGATTCTTTTAGATATAAAAGGAGGGTTTTGAATGAGCTTTGAGGGCGCTCCCCCAACGAAGGGGCGGGTGAAATTGTGGGATTTGTTGGGGGCCGTTGGCCTCCTCAGTATTTTGGGGATGATGATTGTTCCCCTGCCGTCCTGGTCCGTGAGTTTGTTGGTGGTGACAAATCTGGCGCTTTCGGTGACCGTGCTCCTGGTGGTGATGGGCATCAAGGATGTTCTTGAATTTTCTATTTTCCCTTCCGTTTTGCTGGGTTTGACTCTGTTTCGTTTGGCCCTGAATCTTGCCACCACCAAACTGATTTTGTTGTCAGGGGATCCCGGATCGGTGGTGGAAGCTTTTGGCAAAGTCGTGGTACGGGGCGACGCGGTGGTGGGATTTGTGGTGTTTCTCATCCTCGTGATTGTTCAATTTCTTGTGATCACCAAAGGGTCTGAGCGAGTGTCGGAAGTGGCCGCCCGATTCACTTTAGACGCCATGCCCGGAAAACAAATGGCGGTGGATGCCGAAATGAATGCGGGGTTGATTGATGAAAAACAGGCCCGTACTCGGCGAGAAGCCATTCAGCGGGAAGCGGATTTCTTTGGAGCCATGGATGGCGCGTCGAAATTTGTTCGCGGGGACGCGGTGGCGGGGTTGGTGGTGGTGGCGGTCAATATTATTGGCGGGGTCGTCATCGGTATGATGCGTCGGAACATGGATATTGTGGACGTTCTCCGGACCTACACGGTATTGACCATCGGGGACGGTTTGGCTCACCAAATCCCGGCTCTGGTGGTTTCCACCGCGGCGGGTATCCTTGTGACTCGGTCGGCGACACGGGCTCCCGTGGGGCAGGAATGGGCGCGCCAAATGGCTGCGAATCCCCGTTCCATCGCGATGGCGGCGGGCACCATGGGGATATTGGGGATCACGGGGCTGATGACGGGGTTGCCGGTCATCCCGTTCATCGCTGTGGGAGGAATTTTGGCTGCCTTTTCTTTCGGGGCGAAAAAGGCCTCGACCGCTCCTGTGACCGTGACGAAACCCCGTGCCGCGGAAACGCCCAAAACGGGACCTGAAGATATGGCCTCGTTGTTGGCGGTGGAACCCCTGGAACTGGAACTGGGGTTTGGGCTCATATTTCTAGTGGAGGGAACGGACGGGGACCTGTTGGAGCGGGTGGGTCATATTCGGCGTCGCTTGGCTCGGGAGTTGGGGATTGTGGTTCCCCCGGTCCGTATTCGAGATTCCAGTCTACTCCCGCCGAACAGCTACGCGCTGAAAATCCGAGGTTTGGAAGTGGCTCGGGGCGAATTGATGCCGGGACACGCTTTGGCCCTCTCCGATGCTCAAGAAGGCAAAGACCTCTCCGCCACTCTTCGCGGTATCCCCGCGCGGGAACCGGCGTTTGGATTGCCGGCCCTGTGGGTGCCGGAAAGTGAAAAACGCAAAGCCTCCATGGAAGGCATCACCGTGGTGGATAACGGCGCTGTTTTGGCCACCCATCTGACCGAACTCCTCCTGGACCATGCCCACGAAATCTTGAGTCGCCAGGATCTGCAAACACTTCTTAACGATCTCAAGGCCCGGGGCCAAACGGTGACGGTGGACGATTTGATCCCGGCGCTCTTGCCCCTGGGAACCGTTCATCGTGTCCTTCAAAACCTTTTGGGGGAACGGGTCTCCATTCGGAACCTGACCGTCATTTTGGAAGCGTTGGCGGAGGCGGCGACGATGAGCAAAGATCCGGACCTGTTGACCGAATACGCCCGAGCGGCTCTCTCCCGGCAAATCTCCCTCCAATATCGAGATCCGGAGGGGAATTTGTGGTGTGCCACTCTTTCCCCTGTTGTTGAGAGGCGCCTCCAAGAAGCCATAACGCGGGGGGAACGGTCCTCCCGTTTGATGATAGATCCCGCGTTTTCAGACGATCTCGTCCGTGCTCTCTCTCTGCGGCTGGCGGCGCCTACGGGGGGAACGGAACGGTCTATCCTTTTATGCGCGGCGGGCCTTCGGCCCTTCGTCAAAAGGCATTTCGAACGGTTCCTTCCCCGCTTGGTGGTTCTCTCCCCCAATGAGATTACGGCCGATACCCGAGTAAAATCTTTGGGCGTGGTGGATGTCCCGTCCCGCACGGCGGCCGCCACATGATTCCCTTGAAAAAGCCATCGGGCCCCCTTCCCCTGGGCCCTCCAACGTCGACCCCACCGGACCCCCAGGTCCTTTGGGATCGCTATTTCCAAAATAACGATCCCGGGGCCCGGGAAGAGATTTTAGCGATGCACGCGCCTTTGGTTCGCCACATTGTGGGTCGAATGAAAGCCATCCTGGTTCCCCAGGCCGATCGGGACGATTTGGAAAGCGCGGGTGCGGTCGGGTTGATCCGCGCTTTTGATCGATTCGACCCGGCCCGGAACGTTAAATTTGACACTTTTGCCTATCGCTGGATTCAAGGAAGTGTCCTCGATCATTTGCGGGGTCTTGACCCGTTGGGTCGTGGCGCACGGCGGCGGGTTGAAAATTATCGGCGTGTTCAAACCGTTTTGCGTGAAGAACTGGGGCGCGAACCCTCGCAAGAAGAAATTCGCCAGGTGTTGAACCTGTCTCCCGAATCCATGCGAGATCTGTGTTGGGAAGTGTCCCATGCCTCCTCCGTTTCTTTGGACGCGGTGGACATGTCCAACGACACGCCCCAGGATCTGGCTTTGGCGTCGTCCATGAACGATGGCGGGCCTTTGGCTTTGGATACGATGGAACGACAGGAAGTGCTTCAACAGATTAAAGCGGTTTTAGACGCCTTGCCCGAAAAAGAGCGATTGGTGCTCGCGCTCTATTACCAAGAAGAACTGACCTTCCGGGAAATCGGAATGGCGTTGAAAGTGACGGAATCCCGGGCGTGTCAAATTCACACGGCGGCGGTAGCGGCGGTCAAGAAAAGTTTGGGGGTACCCCCTCCCGCGGCGGGCGTCCCGTCTATGGCGAAAGGGACGGTCCCTGCCGTCCCGGGTCACGAGAAAGGGGTTTAAACAGAAATGTCTTCCTCTTCCAATCCCCCTTCGTCTGATGGGTCCGCTTCTCGGGCCGATCGGGCACTTTTTCGCGTGGAATTTCCCTTCCGTGGGCGCCCCCTGTGTGAGTGGTCTGGTGTTCGTTTTGAGGTGTTGGATATCAGTGAACGGGGGATGCGTTTGAGTGTGGAAGGGCACACTCCGTTTGTTCGAGGGACGTGGGTACGGGCCGTCGTTTACTTTGAGGATTCCCCTGAAACGGTGGAAGGAACCGTGCTCCGCGGGAACGAGCGCGAAGCGGTGTTTCAATTGCGGGAAGGATTCTCACTTGAACGGATTCGACGGGAGGAACGACGCCTAATTCGGGCGACCCGTCCCCCTTCACCCCTAGACTAGGGAGGACGCATGCCACAGGGAATTCCATCTTTTCGACCTAAAAAAAATCCCCTAACACGGTATTGGTGGGGCGCGATCTTTGACCCCACATCCTTAGTCCGCCGCTGGCCCCTGGCCGGGGGGATCTTTGCGGTGAGTTTTGGAATTACGCTTTGGGTGTCCGGGGTGACCCTTTGGGAAAGTCAATCCCAAGAGCGCGCCCGTTGTGAACGGACGGCTCAGAGCGCCGAAAGCGCCCTTCAAGCGGCCTTGGCCCTTCAAGCACAGGGGGTGGAAGCGTTACGTGTGTTTGTGCAGCAAGGCCCTATTCGCGAGGAGAAACAACTGAAAGGATTTGTGGAAGCGTTGGGATTAAATAAAGGAGCCGGTTGGGTGGCCACGGGGATCCTTTCCTTGTCGACCAATGGTGGGAAACCGCGCCTGGACGTTCTTTGGTCCCAGGAGGGCGAGAAAGTTCCAACCCGTTGGTTTGAAGCACGGAGTTTTAAGACAACGATCGAACGCACGACGGCGGGAAAACATTCTGTTCTTAGCCCCGTCCTCCCTCCATCCCTCGCTTCTTCGCCTCGAGCTCTTTTGGTAGCGGAATTCCCGGGGTCGGCCCGGACCCGACGATACGTGTTCACGCTTTTGGATGTCCAATCCATGGCGAGGAAAAGCCTTCTTTCGAAAGATGAGGCGCGAGCGCGGTTCCGTGAAATCGGGGAGGCGGGGGAATACCATCCGATTTTCCAATCCGAGAACTTTTCTTCCCAGGGATCCTGGGCTTCTTTTGGAACCGCGGAACGTATGGTTCATATGGGGGGACGGATCTGGGTCCTTGACGTATCCACGGGATGGAACCTCATCTCCAAGGGAGCGCTGCGGTCCCCGCTTTGGCTTTTGCTGGGAGGAACGGCGTTCAGTCTCTTTTTGTTTTTCGTGGTTCGGTTTGCGACATCGGGGCGCGCGCGCGTGATGGCTCTGGCGCGTCGGATTGCCGCGCGCTTGAACGCCGTTCAACAAAAACTTCGATTGGCCATGGCGGGTTCCAACGACGGGTTGTGGGATTGGGATATTCCCAGTGGCGTTGTCACCACCTCGGCCCGGTTTCGGGAACTCTTGGGGTATCCCGCGAAGGAAGGGCAAGAACCCTACGGTGAGTTTATGACACGGTTCCATCCGTTGGATCGAGAAGAGGGCGAGAAAGCCATCAAAAAACATGTGGACTCCGGCTGGCCGCTCCGAATGGAATGTCGGTTCCAGGCCCGGGACGGTTCCTACCGATGGTTTCGACTCACTGGAATGGCGCCACCGACTTCAGCAGGCGCCCCGGTCCGGTTGGTGGGGGTGATCGCGGACATCACCAGCCATAAAGAGGCTGAGGATTCGCTCACACGGTATGTGCACGAATTGGAGGCATCTCGGGGTCAGGTGCATGAACAAACCGCTCGGCTCAAATCTCAAGCGGATGAACTTTCCCGCGCCAAGGAACAGGCGGACGCGGCCAATTTAGCGAAAAGCACCTTTCTCGCCACCATGAGTCACGAAATCCGAACGCCCATGAATTCCATTATCGGGATGTCGGAACTCTTGGGTGAAACCACGTTAGATCCCGAACAGCGCAAATACGTAAAAATTTTGACCCGCGCGGGCGAAAATTTATTGGATCTGATCAATGATATCCTGGATCTGTCTAAAGTGGAAGCTGGGCGATTGGACTTGGAAACCATCGATTTCGACGTGCGTGAAATGGTGGACCGGGTTGGGGAAATGATGGCGCTCCGTGCCTTTGGAAAAGGGCTCGAACTTGCGTGTCATGTGGCGGGGGACCTCCCCACCCTCCGAAAGGGGGATCCCACCCGACTGCGGCAGGTTCTCGTAAACCTGGTGGGGAACGCGGTTAAATTTACAGAGAAGGGCGAGGTGGTTGTCACTGTAGGGGCTGACCCGTCCGCCGCGGATGGGGAATCTATTTTGTTTACGGTGCGTGATTCTGGGATTGGAATTCCGAAAGAAAAACTGGTGACTCTGTTTGGAACGTTTACCCAGGTGGACTCTTCCACAACGCGTAAATACGGGGGGACGGGATTGGGATTGGCGATCTCAAAGAGATTGGTGGAAATGATGGGGGGAAAAGTACAGGTGGAAAGCGCTTCGGGAAAAGGGAGTACTTTTTCGTTCCGCGTGCGCCTGCCCATGGGGACGCCCGAACCGCTCCTGGCGACCCGACGGGAATCGGACGTCCCCTCGTTTGCGGGTCGCCGGCTACTTTTGGCGGACGACAATCCCGCGAACCGCTTGATTTTGAGGGACTATCTGGCCCCCACCGGAGCTCTCTTAGCGGAAGCGTCGGATGGAGACCAGGCTCTTTCGATTCTGGAATCCGCCTGGGCCCGGGGCGAAACCTTTGATGTGGTTCTCCTGGATGGCCGGATGCCGCCGAAAGGGGGACTCGACGTTGCGGAAGTCATTCGTCAGAACCCCAAGGGAAAAACCATCCCCCTCTCCATCCTCACCTCTGATCCCCGAGAAGGGGATGCCGCGCGGGCACGGGAGTTGGGTGTCACGCGGAGCATTAACAAACCCCTAAAACGCCACGAAATTTTGGAAGTGGTCCATGAATTGGTTGGAGCCGGCCCCCGCCCGACTGCAGTGGTGGCGACCGATAAAAAAAATCTAACGGTGGCGACTCCTTTACGGGTTTTGCTGGTGGATGATTCCGAGGACAACCGATTTCTTATTTTGGCGCTCTTTCGCGATTTTCCCCACAAATGGAAGTCGGCGGAAAATGGCAAAGAAGCCTTCGAATCTTTCAAAGAAGCGTCGGGGACGTCCAGAACCGAACCGGGGACGGGACCTTTTGATATTGTTTTGATGGATGTGCAAATGCCCGTGTGGGATGGTTACGCCGCCACCCGGGCCATCCGTGCCTGGGAAAAAGAAAAAGGGATTTCCCGTACCCCCATCTACGCTCTGAGTGCCAATGCTTTAAAGGAGGACGAGGCCCGTAGTTTGGAGGCGGGTTGCGATGGGCACCTCACGAAACCTGTCCGCAAAGCCACCCTCGTCACGCTCCTTTCCAAAATAACCCCACCCCAACCAATGGGATCTCTTTAGTGGTTTGAAACCGCCTGAGGGGTTGGCGGAGGTTGTCGGTAATTTTGAGCGCGCGTGTAAACGTTCGGGATGCCGGCCAGTGAGCGGTATTTGGAGACCGTACGAACAGCGATCGAAACTTTTCTCCCTGATTTCAGTTGGCCGGCCAATTCCGAGTCCCGAAAGGGAAGTGGGATCTCCCCCGAGCGGAAAAGAGCCTCCTCCCGCTCAATGAGTCGAACAAGTTCCGCCAGTGTTCCATGCAATGACCCGCGTCCCAGAAAATCCCGAAGCGGGAGTTCCTGGTTCCAGGGAGCCAGGACCGCTTTAGACGCCACGGCCCGGCAGACGGTGCTGGGGTGAACCCCCAGTTTTGCCGCCAGGCGGTCTTGGGTAAAATCCTTTAAGTCTTCTTCCTTTCCCGACACTAAAAAAGACCGCTGATGGTCCATCACGGCTTCTAAAATTTGGTTCATGGTGGAGCGGCGGGCGTTCACCAGTTCCATGGATTGAATGAGTTTCCTTAGGGCGCGTTTTTCTGCCGGGGTAAGGGAAGGATCTTTTTTGAGGGATTCCAACTTTTCGTATTGAATCGCATACCGCCCTCGTCCGTACCGAAGAGACGTGTAGCGAATGGAAAAACCTTCTCCGTCTCGGTCGATGTGGGCGATGCGAGAGAACGTGTTGAAATTCTCGGGGGTGGAGGACGGGGCGGTGTAAAATTCAGCACGAATTCCAATTTGGGTGGTGAGGTCCAACAGGCGTCTGGACTCCTCCGGGGTCAGTCCACAGGCGCGGGCGATGGTTTCAGGGGACCCGGTTCGGTCCGCGTAAAGGAAATAGGTCTCGAAATTGGAACGTCCAATCCGGTGGCAAAGATCGATGAGATCCCGCTTCTCTTCCAGCAAGGATTCAATATCCGCTTCTCCTGAAGACGGCGAGACCTCATCGCGAAGTTCGAGGAAACCCGACGTGAGACCACTCCGTGGGTAGCGTTGGTAGGAAAAGAGTTTGTGTTGGGGATTGTCGGTGTGAAAAAATTTACGAAAAAGAGGATCCCTCTCCACCGAAAGAACCAATTGACCAAAACTGTCTTCCGGCATCGAGAGGACTCGCGCGATTTTCAGCCGGGGAACAAGTTGTTGAAGGGCGCGCAATCCGGGTCGGGGTTCAACCCGGCCGCGAGGGGTTGCATTGGGTCCGTCGGTCATGTGGGGAGGGAAATCCGAACGGGGTTGGGGGGTGGGAGAAGATTGCCTGCCGCAACCAACAGTTCTTCCGCTCGGAAAGGTTTCTTTAAGAAAGGACAATCCCCGACGCGCCCCAAAACATCCGCATACGCTTCGCGCGGGTGACCGCTGATCAGAAGAATCTTTTTGGCGGGCCATCGGGACCGGATCTGGGCGTGGAGATCCAACCCTTCCCGGTCCCGACGCAAGGAGATGTCGAGAATGATCAGGTCCCCGCCGTGTTCTTCCAGATGGGTTATCGCCTCGGTTCCTCCAGCCAAGGAAGCGACAGCGTATCCCTGCCCCTTTAAAATGCGTGAGATCACGTTGCGTTGTTCTTCCCGGTCATCCACCACAAGGACTTTGTCTCGCAAGGGAGGGGTGGATTGCGGTTTTCCGGCCATGACGCTGGCCGGGAAGTAGAGGTCGATGGTGGTCCCCTGTCCTTCTGAACGAACATCCAGATAGGCCCCTTGCCGTCGGGCCAGTTGACGGACGACGGCCATCCCCAACCCGGACATTGACCGGCGTCCCAGGGTGTTGGAGGCGTAATAGGGTTCAAAAAGCTTTAATCGGTGAACGGGAGTCAAAACGGGACCCCGGTCGGTGACCGAGAGAACGGCGTAGGAACCCAGGGGGATACGTTCCCAGCCATCGAAATCTTCATTCAACGTTTTGGGGAACGTGCTAACGGCGATGGCCCCTTGCGGGTGGGCATCAAGAGCGTTTCGGAGAAGGTTTCCCGCAATGACGAGTATCCAATCCGCTGACCCCGAAATGGGAGGAAGAATTTCCTCCAAAGTTGTCTGAACCGTTGTCTCCGGGTGATCCCTCAGAAGAGCGGTCCATCCCTCGGTTTCGGTGGCTTGGTGAACCGGTAAATTCAAATTAAGAGTGGCCCGTTCGTCCCGGTCCAAGGAAAGGAGGGACAAATGGGTCGATAGCTCGTCAATGCGGTGAGCGGCTCGGCGAATCTGCCGGAGATCGTTGGCGAGGGGACTCTCGGGAGGGAGATGGCCTAGGATAAGGTCGGGGAGCAGAACGAGACACCCCAACTGGTTCGAAATTTCATGGGCCACGTCGGCGGTCAACGACCGGAGGGGAAGGTCGGATTTAAAAGGATCAGGGGACAAACCGTTGGTCTTCGAATCAGTCATGGGTTGTGGGGAGAAGGTTCATGGGAATCCCATCCATCGTGTTCCTCCCCGTTGAGAATAAACCATTTTAGGGGGTTGGTCGCAATGTGTCTAAGAAAGGGATCCCTATTTTTTGGGGGGAACGGTGGTGGGAATCGCGTGAGTCGCTTTATCCAAATCGGAAGGGAACGCGTTGGCGGCATGACGGTTGAGGGCTTTAATCGCGTCGTGAACTTCCTGCCGATGCACAGGCACGGTGGTGGGGGCGGATATCCCCAAGGTCACCTGGCCGCGTGCGATGGAAAGAACTTTGACGACTATGGTGCCGCCAATAAGGACACTTTCCTCCAATCGTCGCGTGAGTAAAAGCATGGGGATCAGCCACCCGGGGAGAGGAATTCGGAGGGCGGGAGGGGAAGGTCCAAGACCAGTTGCCGCCCGATCCGTTTCTGGATGTTGACCGCGATCGGACCGAGACGGTTCAAATGGATTTCCCCTTTGGAAACGGAGACCACGCCCAAGAGGCGAGGGTTTTCCCCTGGTTCCAATCCGAGTTGGGTGCGTTCCTCTGTTGTGAGAAGTGTGGGGGCGGCGGTGTCGGGTAAATCCAACGCCGTTACGGGAAAGGCCAAGGACCCGTCCTCAAGGTCTTGCAGCCAGAGAAAGGGACTTTCTTTGCTGTGGGGTACCAGCGCGAACAAATGAGGTCCGGGAAACCCCACCAAACCCTCTGGGAAAGAAAGCGCAAGTTCTTCATCGATCGTGAGCGTTCCGAACCGGGTGGTCTGAACCGTTCTCTCCGTCGCGGTTGGCGTATGGGGAGAGGGTGTCATCGGAGGTAATCCAAAAGACTTGATTTGAAAAGAGACGCCGAGGCTTTCAGCGCCGCCTCATAAAGGGTGTTGGCGTTTTGGAGATCCACCAGGGCCTGCGGCATATCGGTGTCGTCGTTGTTGGAAATACGTTTCATAAGATTGACCTCTAGGTCGTCCAGTCGTCGGGTCGTTGTTTCCACACGTTGGACTTCCGCGCCCAACGTGGCTTCCAGTTTAAGCATTTGATTTAGGGCGTTGTCCAACCGAGGGAGCAAAGCGTTGATGGCGTTCGAGTCATTGTTCGTGAGGGCGGTTTGGAGGTCGGTCAGAACCTGGAAGGCGTTTTCGCCATCCACAAAAACCTGTTTTCCGGTGAGGTTCACCACCGAAGTTTCCCCCGGGGAAATGTCCCGAACCATTGTCCCCGTGTCGCCCTGGTAGACCGCGGCGCTCGTGAACGCCGGCGTCGTGGTCTTGTTGCCAGCGAAGAGGGACGCTCCGTTCCATTTGGTGTTGGCCGTTTCCAACAGCTGAGAGGCAATCCCTTGCACACTCAACGCCAGCACCTGCCGAGATTCCAAGGACAACGTGTCATTGGCTCCCTGAATTGCCATCACTCGTGCCGTTTGTATGGATTCGCGGGCGGTGGCCAAGGACCCGAGTGTCGCGCTCATCCAGGTCACCCCATCTTCCGCGGTTTTTCGGTGTTGAACAAGAGCGGTGTGCGCGGCGTTCAGCCCTACGGAACGCGCGGCCCGAGCGGGATCGTCGGATAGGTTGTGGACTTTTTGGCCTGATGAAATCTGTCGTTGCAGACGATTCATGCTGTCCAATTGCCGATGGATGTCGTCAACCATGCCGCGCTGGATGATTTTATCGGTGATTCGCATGGGGTTCCTCCTTCGCTGTTACCGCTGAATCATATTGATGAGAGTCAGGAACATTTCGTCCGCGGTACGAACCGCCCGTGCTGCCATTTCATAGGATCGTTGAAAACGAATCAAATTGGCGAGTTCTTCTTCCGTGGAAACGCCGGATGTCGAGTCCCGGAGGTTCTCCACCTGTTGGAGGATAAAGCCTTGGCTTTCGCTGGTACGGCTGGCGGCTTCGGATTGACTTCCGACATCGGCCAGAAACCCTTGGTGGAACTCTTCAAAGGAGCGCGTCCCCCCTCCCATCAAACGTTGATTCCATAAGTCCGCCAAGGACCGAGCGATCGTGTTGTCCCCCGGAGCGCCGGAAACGGACGTGGCGATGGCGTCGGTGCTTTCAGCCACAGCGTCGGAGAGGGCCCACGCGCCGGGGTTTCCTTTAAAAAAATCGTTTACGATTCCCAGCGTTTTTAACAGGCCGTTGGGATCTCCCGTTACCTGGACCGTTTGGGGGTTGAGGGCGGCGGGGGACAGGGTTAACCGTTGCCCCACAACCGTGGCCCGGACCCCGGTCGCCCCTTCCGAAAGATTGAATTTTCCCGCCACGGTGGCGATGTCGTCCCCAGCGGTAAAGGTAACGTCTACTCCATTCAGGGAGACCGTGGCGTTGGAGGTCAGTGTTCCATTGAATCGGGTGGACCCCTGGATGGCAACCGACCCGTCTAAACCCACCCCTGTCCGGTGGATGGCGTTCACCTGGGTGACCAAAGCGGTAGCCAATGAGTCCAACTCGTTCATCATTCTGGGGTAAATCGAATCGCGCGCCTCCAGAAGACCTTTCAGTCGCCCGTTGCCCACCACGAGGGGTTCGTCAAAAGTCGCCCACCGAATTTCCCCCAAACCCAGGAGGTCCCCGGGTTTCTGAACCACGGTCAGCGAACCGGGGCCGGTGGCCTCCACCAGAGGGGCTCCCCCCAGGTAAACCGAGACGGATCCATTGTTGCGGTGAATAATTTGAAGCGGGACCAATTCGGAGAGATCCGTGAGCAATTTGTCCCGTCGGTCGAGGGCGTCGTTGGGTCTTTGGCCCAAAAGGGTGGCGGTTTCGATCTTGGTGTTGAGCGCAAAAAGTTCCTCAGCGGCCATGTTGATTTTGGGCACCAGACTCCGAATTTCCCCGTCCGTTTGGATGCGGAGATTGTTGAAGCCTTGGCGGGTGCTGTTAAAGGATTCCATGAGGGTCTGGCCTTCCACCCGTAGGACTGCTCGGAGACCTGGGTCTCCGGGATTGTTCGCCAGGCTGGCCCAGGCGTCACGAAAGCGCGTCATCTTGGAATACAGGCCCCTGTCCCCGGGTTCGGAAAGGAGATCTTCGGCTAACTGATAGGATTCCACCAGGGCATCGGCTTCTCCCTTTCCCCCAAATTCCCGACGAAATTGTCCCTCCAAAAATTCACTCCGCAGTCGTTCCACATTTTCAACCTGAACCCCTCGCCCGGTATAAAATCGTCCGTCAAAATCTGAAATTTCCGTGGAATAGATCACCCGTTGGCGGGAATAGCCGGGGGTGTTCACGTTGGAAATGTTGTGAGAAATGGTTTGAATCGCGACTTGAAAAGCCCGGAGGGCCCGTGTGCTGAGGTCAAAACTAGCGAGGAGAGACACAGTTCACGCCCTTTTTTGAATGACGGGTGGGGCGCCTGTTCGTCGGGCCCCATCCGGACCGTAGGTGTCCGCTCCGGGCCCGGTTAAAATTCCAAAGAGGTGTCGGTTGTAATGCTGGGCCCGCCGAATGAGGCGCGCGTTGCCCTGATTGAGAGCCCCAATTTCCTTCATGACTTTAAAAAGGTTGTCTTTCGCTTGAACCAATTGGTCCCGGGCTGTGCCCTCCATTCGACAGGCCAGGTCCGCGAGCGAAGAATCCACCCGACCCAACCCCAGTTCGTTGGAGATTTCCGCAGAAACTTTTCGATGTTCCGATTCCGCTGTTGCGATTCGGCGCAGGCGATCTCGCTTTTCACCGAGGGCCAGCGCCAGCGCGTCGTCTTTGCCTTCGGTGAGGGCCTCCCGCTCTCGTTCCAAAACGGAACAAAGATCGTCACACAGAGTGACGATCGTGTCCAGGGAGGCCACCAACCGAGGCAAAGAAACAGGGGAAGCGCTTGGCGTCATCCCTTCCCCTTGAACCCGTTGAAGAACATTTTCTGAGCCAATGACGTGGTGTCCACCGCGTAGGTCCCTTCCGCGATCTTGCTGCGCAGGGCTTCCACGTGGGCGACGCGGTCGGCTTCCTTGGCGCCTAAGTTCGCCCGGATGTTTTGGACGTCCCGAGCTAAGGCGGAAATCTCGACCTTGTCCCCTTTATTGGGTTCCACTTCCTTGATTTTCTGGATTCCTTCCACGGGGGCCGTTTTTTTGGCCGCCGATGATTCCTCTGGCCCTCCAGGTCGAACAGGTTCATTCGACCCATTGATTCCTATGGGATTTATCATGGGGAGACCCTCCTCTCGCTTAAGTTATCGGCACTTGGGGAGGAATCTTGAGCGGTTTTGGCCAGTTCCCGGTAAAGCATTTGGCCCAATCCTACGCCTCCAGCCCGGGACATTTCACGACCGATGGCCTCGTCCTGGAAGTCTTGGACCATGGCCAACGCGTGACTTTTGTCACCCGAGATGGCAACGGAGGAGTTCCCGCGTCCTTCCCGGAGAAGAGTATGCAAAAAAAGGGCCTCGAAATCCCGGCAGGCATCCCGGAGGGAGTCTTTTTTAACCCCCGCCCCAGGAGGGGGGGAATTCTGAAAAGTCGAGAGAATGGACGTGTTCACATGAGCACCAAATCGGCTTTCAGGGCGCCGAGCCGTTTGATCATTTTGAAAATAGTGACAATGTCTTTGGGTCGAGCCCCCACGCGGTTCAAGAGCCCCACCAGGGTGGGCACGTCCCCTTCTGTTCCTCCCGCGGAGGAAGCACGGCCCACCTCGATTTTCAAACCAGCGTGGGAGATGGTGACGGCGGAAAGTTTCACTTCCCGACCGGACACCACGGTCCCGGTCTGTTCGTTCACCACCACCCGGGGCCGTTCGTCGGCCCCCACGCGAACCATTTCGGCTCGGGCGGCAAACCCCACAGGGTCGTTTTTGAAATCAGGGGGAATGTCAATCTCGATCAGCGCGGCGTCCAGGGCCCGGCAGGAGATTTTAAAGGCTTCCCGAAGGGCTTGGGCGGTTCGTTCGGCGGTGACATAATCGGGGGTGTGCAGTGCCACGCTCAATTTTCCTTCGTTCATTCCGTTGGGGACAGGCAATACTTTTTCCATTAGGACACCTCCGGGGACCACCACGGTGGTGTTTTGGACGGCGTTGGATTTCCCTTTCCTTCCCCCCGATTCAGGATCGGAGGCCAGGGCTCCCTGCGCGGTGGCGTAGATTTCGCCGTTGGCTCCTCGGAGGGGGGTCAGAAGGAGGGTCCCATTCTCCAGGCTGGTGGCGTTTCCAACGGAAGAAACCCGGGCGTCTAAACTGGATCCAGGTCGAGAAAAAGCGGAAGCTCGGGCGGTGACGATGACCGCCGCCACGTTGTTTGAGGCAATTTCCTGGGGGGAAAGGGATAAACCCAAGCGGTTTAATAAATTGGCCATGGATTGGGCGGAGGGATTCGACCCCGCTTTGTCACCGGATCCGCGAAGGCCGGTCACCAGACCGTAGCCCACCAACTCCATTTCCCGCCAGCCCCCCACCCGAGCCAAATCCTTGACCCTCATATCGGCCCAGGCGGTTCCCACTCCGCTCACGGAATGCAACAGAAAAACGGCGAGGGTTCCCCACCGACGTGTTTTCTCTGAGAGGCGGTTCAAAACACCCATCCAAAAATCCAGGAGAGAAGACCTTGCCGATGAAGGCCCGGTTCTTTCCTGGACTTGTATTCAATTCGGGCGGACGCCAACCGGGTGGAAAGGACCGTGTTCCCAGGCCCAATGTCCGCCGGGCGTAAAATCCCTTTCAATCGGATGGTTTGCAGCCCCCCTTCCAGGAGGATTTCCTGTTCCGCTTCGATGCGTAAATTTCCGTCCGGCATGACTTCCGTTACCCGCGCCGTGACCGCGGCCACCAAACTTCCCCGGCGCTCTAAACCGGTTTCCGCTTTCGTGTCGTTGGTCACCTTCAATCCTAAACTATTTTTGGACGCCCGCCCGGTGTTGGATGTTTTGACATCGGCCGAAAGATCAGTTTCTTTTTCGGCCATGGAACTCACACGCCGCGACCCTTTCGAATTCTCCACAATTTGTACCGTTACGAGGTCCCCCACGCGGGATGCGCGGGGGTCGGAAAAGAGCATCATGAGGGGCGGTTCCGCCGGGGGGGGGGCCTGAACAACGACCGTTTTTGTGCACGCCATGGTGCTGAGCAAGAGGACACCCCCCCAAAAAAATCTCATGGATTCGATTCCCCAAAAGCTTGAATTTCCACCCACCCGTCCCGGACAATTCCTTTCAACGGTTTTCGCGTGGCGGTGTTGAGGACCGGGATGATGTCTCCGGTTTGACCGTTTTTTAGGGCGCGCCCCGGGGCGGAAAGCCGGATCCCATCGGCGAGGGCCACGAGCAAGATCTGTTGCCCTCTCCGGACAGCCAGGTCTTCTTGATCGTGAGAGGCGGGAACATCTTTTTTCGAGTAAGCGGTGGTTTCCCAGGCGTTCAACGGGAAGGCCGCCAGAAACCCACAGGGGACGATCAACGCGTTCCAGAAAGATCGTTTCATCCGCGGAGGTTGTTGGAAATCCGAATCATATCATCCGCCGTTTGGATGGCTTTGGCGCTCAGTTCGTAGGCTCGTTGGGCGGTGATCATGCCAACCATTTCGTCCACTACGCTGACGTTGGATTGTTCCAGCATGCCCTGTCGAACTTGACCCATTCCATCGAGACCCCCTTGACCCGTGACCGGAGATCCCGCGGCGGGACTCTCCGCGTAAAGACTGTGGCCCAGGCTTCGTAACCCGGCGGGGTTGGAAAAGGAGGCCAGCTCAATGGTGCCAATTTCGGTGGGGGCTCCGCCGCCTGATCCTCGAACCGACACTGTCCCGGAGGGATTGACAACGATTTCTTGGGTGCCTGAAGGGACCGTTATCTCCGGTTGCAGGGCATACCCGTCCGCGGTGACAATTCGTCCGTCACTGTCCAGTCGAAAGGTGCCGGACCGAGTATACCCGATGCTCCCGTCCGTCAAGGCCACTTGGAAAAACCCGTCCCCTTCAATCGCCATATCCAGGGGGGTTTCCGTGACCTGGAGGGCCCCGCCGGTAAATATTTTTTGAGTGGAAACGGGGTAGGTTCCCGTTCCCACCTCCAATCCGTTGGGTGATCCCTCTTCGGTTCCGGGTTCCCGCAGGGTTTGATAAAAAAGGTCCTGGTAGTCCACTCGTTGACGTTTAAAACCGGTGGTGTTGACGTTCGCCAGGTTGTTGGAAATCGTGTCCACGTTCAATTGTTGGGCCGACATTCCTGACGCGGCGGTCCAGAGGGCTCGTATCATGGGTGTTCCTCCCGATTACCGTCCCAGCTCTTGGATGGCACGTCCCAGGGCTTCGTCTTGGGCACGAAGGGACCGCTGGTTCGCCTCGAAAAGCCGGAGGGTGTTAATCATCTCAGCCATTTCCTGAACCGAGTTGACCGATGACGCTTCCAAAAATCCTTGGGAAACGCGGCCGTCTCCGGCCTTCGCCTCGCCCCGGGTGAGTTCCATGAGACCTCCACCCGTTTTTCGCAGTACCGATTCTTTTGAAAAGGTCGCCACACGGAGTTGGCCGATGGGTTCCCCGCCCATGGTCATCTTTCCGCTTATGTCAACAGTCAGGGCCCCACCCTCGGCCCTTTTTTGAATAGGTCCGCCCGTGCCCAAAACCACTCGGCCGGTGCTGTCCGTGAGACGACCCTTTTGGTCCCATTGGAAAGACCCGTTACGGCTGTAACGGACCCCGTCCGTGGTCTCCATGGAGAAAAATCCGTCCCCCTGAAGCGCGAAGTCAAGCGCGTTGTCGGTGCGAATCAGGGTTCCGGGTCCGGGGTCATACGATGTCCGTGCAATGGGTGAAGACACCTGTTGGCCCCGCAAAACCTCTTGAAATTCTTCGAAATTCACCCGGTCTTTCTTAAACCCGGTGGAATTGACATTCGCCAAATTGTTGGATTGAACGTCCTGTTTGGCCATCAGGGCGGACATTGCTTGGGCGTTGGCGTAAATTCCTCTTAGCATGGGATCCTCCACCTTACTTCAATGCAATCTCTGTGCCAAGATGCGGGTTAAGGGAATTCACGGGATGCCGATAATGAGATTGAGCAGGAAGGGGGATAAGATGATCGAGCCATTTGCCGCGTTGGAACAGTGTTTGGTCAATGAGATAAAATTTTTGAAGCGCGCCGTGGCCCGAGCGGCCGAGGAAGCGGTGGAGCGGGGGACAAGCGGTGGGTTTCGTTCGGTGGATTTGGCCCGACCCCTGGCGGCGCTGGATTCGGCCCGCCGAGCTGCGGAGGAAAGTGCTGCCAGGGCGTGGTTGCGGGGCCCTTCCTGTTCCCGGGAACGGATGCGCGCGCTCCATTGTAAAGAATTGAGGCAACGGGTCGCCTCCCTTTCGGCACAACTGGCCCAACTTAACGAGGGGCATCTAACTATGCTCACCGGGGGTCACACTCCCCCGGTGAGGCGGGTTTCCATCATCCCCGCGGAAGAGCACGCTTTCGCCCTCCGCGGGGATCTTCAAGTGGGGGCCATGCGGTATTAAGGTCAAGGGAGTCCTTTGACCTGGTTGTCCATCCAGTCCGACCAATTGCCCATAAGGGCATGCAACGCTTTCTTGACAGCGTCCGTGGGGGTTGCCCCATACCCTTCAGCGGAAGGCCCCTCTCCACGAAAAACCCATTTTCCTTTCGGTCCCGAAAAAATTTGAACACGACTGTTTAAAACAGACCGGTGGATTTCACCGTCGGGGTGACGGGTAAGGGTGGTCTGGATTTCGATCGCGATCAACGATTCCTCTCCCGGGGGAGGGGAACCTCCGCTGGATTCCGTCCGAACGTCCCAGGGCAACCGCCTGAGCTGGTCTTCCACGAAATCGGTGAAGGCGCTTTGGACTTCGTTTCGATTGGATTGGACGTTCAAGATGACTTCCCGCCGCTGATGGAAAAGACTTTGACAGGCAGGGGAAGGGGGGCCGTCATGGCCTTCAACCTCAATTTCCAAGGTGGAGTGGGCCACAAATAAATCAACGACTGGGTGAAAGCGACCAACCCCGTTTTCATCCGATTCCACCGCTAGGAGTGCCTGTTGAGGGCGATGCTTCCAGCGGGAGCGAAGAGGAATCCCCTCCAAATGGACGGGACCGGTTCCGGTCCAGATCAATTGGGCGGTGACGGGGCCGGCATACCGCCCGTTTCGGTCATAAATAAAAGGGTCGGATGAACATTCTAACCGGAGGGATCCCAGGATCTTGTCTCGATGGTCTCGGGCCCAGGCCAGCACATCAACAATTTTTCCATTTTGATCAACGACTCCTTCCAGAGGGAGTCCCGGGAAATCGGTTTCGGCGCGCGATTGAAGAAGGGCGAACGCGTGTAGGGCTTCAGCCAATCGGCCTTCTTCCAGGGCAGAATGGGCCCGCTGGGCCTCGGCCAGGGCTCTGTTTTTCTTCGCCATCAAATCCCGGTGCACGTCCCCATCGTAGCGTGCGCGTCGGACCGCCACTCGGCAACGGACTTGCCCTCTCCGTGGATGGTGGAGCTGAAACTCTTCTCGATCCAGTTGGGTGGGAGGGATGTTGGCGTAGGTGTCAATGCGCGATTCAAGCGATTCCTGGGGACGGCCTGCGTTTTGGCCCAAGACATCCAGGATCGTGCTCCTGACGGCGACCCGAACGTTTCGTGCCAGATCTCCCAAGGCCCGGGTTTTGGCCTGTTCCCGAGCCGTGCCCGCGTCGGGCTCCAGTTCCGCCCAACCTTCTCCCAAGTAAAATTCGCGGGGGTTTTCCTGAAAAGGTTTTTTCCCTCCCCCCGCCAAAAAATGGGGGACAAGGAGAAGGAGACCAACGACCAAAACCTGGTGGCCGATAGAGCGCATGGTTGACCTGGAATCCTCAGTTGAGCGGGTTAAAGGGACGAAAATCGTTCCTGGTCGAAAGGAGGAGTATCGGGAAACCGAAAGGTCACGGTGGTCCCGGTTTCCGGCCGGCTTTGGAGGGACAGAGAACCTCCATGGGCGTGGACCAACCAACGGGCCAGGGGAAGGCCCATCCCCCGGCGCCCACTTTTTGTTGTGAAATAGGGTTGGAAGGCCAAGGGCACCATGTCGGCGGCGAGGCCTATCCCGGTGTCGATGATCCGAACCACCACGTTCGAGGATTCTCTGGAGGTTTCAACTTTGAGGTGTCGTGGGCGGTGGGTTTGATCCTGAGAGGGCGGAATGGATTCGTCTGACAAGGCGGACTCACGGGGAACCATAGCTTCGGCCGCATTTTTGGCGATAGCGTCGAAAACTTTGTCCAATAGATCGGGATCTGCCCAGATGAGTGGAAGGGCACCGTCTAAACGTCTCATCACGGTAACCCCGTCCCATTCGGGATGAAGACGAAGCCCATTCAGAAATTGACTGAGAAGAAGGTTCAGATCCACAGGTCGCGGATGGAAAGCGGGCCGTTGGGTTAACAAGACCAAATCCGAAACGATCTCTGTAATATGTCGTGCCCCGCGTTCGGCCAAGGTCAGCATTTCCCGAGTGGGGCCAGGACCCATTTGTTGAAGGCTCATTTGGAGCCCCCCTTTCAAAGCACACAACCCACTTCTTAATTTATGGGCCACGCCTCGACCCACGTCTTCCAAATTGCGTGTGGGGTCTTCCAGAGGGAAAACATGTCCCAACTCAGGAGACCCGAGGGAGGGGCCTTCCCCTGCGAATTCAGATTTCAAGTTGCGGGGGGCATGGGTGGTTCCACGCTTTTCGGCCCGTGGCCGGAGGGTTGGGGAGGCTGATTTTCGTTCAGAGTGGGGTGCCATGGCGAGAACCTCCAGCGGGCTGTGTTTTTGATAAATACAGAACGGAGATCAGGATGACGGCGACCTGAAAAGCGGCTGATCCGTAGAGCGCGAGGCGGAGATGGTCCTTCTGTTCGTTCTGGCGCTGGATCACACGGGGGTGTACGAAACGAACGGAGGCTTGAACACCCTCTCCGCTGAGGGCCAATCGAACGGCCCGGAGGGTCAACCTCACTTCTTCTGAGGAAAAATAACCCCATTCCGCGAACAACACAACATCGGGGACTGTCGGATTCATCGACTGGGCGTCCCCAGTCCATTCCCGCCGTTTCATGAGCCGACTGATCTCCTGGACCGTCCCTTTTTGCATTTCATCCGAAAAGAGGAATTGTTTGAAACCGTTCACGAGGCGCGCGTTTAAGAAAGGGGGAAGGGATTCAAAATATAAATCTTTTTCCGGGCCGCTCACGGTTTCAATTTCCCGGGCGGACCTGTGGAGCCCCTTGGCCTGAGCCGATTGAAGAAGTTGCTCACATACCATGTCCAAGGCTTTGTCGGGGGAGGGAGGGGCGGGTTGTTGAAGTCGATGGATTCCATAGGCCTCAAAGAGAAGCAGAGGGCCCGCAAGAACCAGCAGAACGATGACAACGTGTCGAGAGATCATGGTTTCTCATATTCGATTAGCAATTTGCATGCCAGGTGGTTGGTGTGCGTTTAAAGTCATTAATGGACAAGGACTATTGGAGAGAAGAAACTGATTTTATTGGAGGGGGCGGAAAACGGTGAATTTTCCGGAATGGATGGGTTCGAAACCGGATTCCTTGCTGGCGGTTTCATCCTGACCCATGACCAGATAGCCGTCGGGTCGAAGGGCGGCGTGTAATCTTTTTAGAACGGTGGTTTGGTGGGAAGAATCAAAATACCGCAAAACGTTTCGGAACAGAATCAAGTCCACCTGGGGGAATTCGTTTTCCGATGTGACCAAGTTCATTTTTTTGAATTGAATCCGATTCTTTATTTTATCCTGAACACACCAATGATTTTCACGTTTTTCAAAATAGGTGACCAACCGGCGTGCCGGAAGGCCGCAATTGATGTCGAATTGGGAATAGGATCCGGATTCGGCCACTCGGATGTTTCGGGTTGAAAGATCGGTCCCGAGAACTTGCCAGGTCCATTCCTGGGAGGACTCCAGGGCCTCCGTGGTGGACATGGCGAGGCTGTAGCTTTCCTGGCCCGTTGAACAACCGGCGCTCCATAAGGTAAGTTGATGGGTGTGGGATCGGTTTTTTATGAGGTCCGGGAGAATGATTTTTTCAATAAATTCGAAGACGGGGGTGTCCCGAAAAAAAGAGGTGTCGGAAACCGCAAGGGATTCCACCACGGCGTGGTGGAGCGGCCCTTCCGGCAAACGCATTAGGCGGGCCACCAACTCCTCCACGCTCCCGGCTTTTTCTCGAACGAGCAGGTCCAAGACACGGGGGTCGGAAATGAGGCTTCGTTCTTTTTCCAGTTCAAACCCCGCCAGACGACGAGCCATGTTGGCGAGATAGGTGACTTGTTCCGAGTTCGTTTCCTGAACGGCGGATGGCATGGTGTCCTGACTCCTTAAAAATCAAACCCCAAAACCTCTAATTTTTCACGGAGGGTCCTTTGGGTGATGGGTTTCATTAAATATTCTTTGGCCCCCAACTGAAGCGCATTGGCCACGTCTTTCATTTCGTTCAGCCCTGTCAACATCATGACGGGGATGGATTTCAAGGACGACTCTTTTTGGACTGTTTTTAGAAACCCCGGTCCGTCCAGAACCGGCATGCGCCAGTCCAAGAGGATGACGTCCATGGGACACGGTTCGTGAAGAATAGCCAAGGCTTCCTGGCCGTCAGCCGCCTCACGAATTTCACATCCCAGCCGACTCAGCATTAACCCCAGTAACCGCCGCACATCTTCTTCGTCATCAACCACCAAGGCCCGCATGGTCATTTTCCCTTTTCAGTCCCATCCGTGTTTTGTTCGAGCGGTTGTTCCATGTAGGAACGGACCTCTCTCCAACCCGGGAAATCGTCCAATTCCATAAGGGTCACCCCGGTGGCGGTGTCTCCTAGGGGGGAAGTTGCGGGTTTCAGGGGCTCTGGTGGCATAAGTTAGTCCTAATCCTTTATCGACCGTTTTATCAGAATCATTAATCCAAAACTGAAAGCGGGTGGACTTGTTTCTATCGACGACTGTGAGGGTGGACCAGGCGAGCTCTCTTGCGTTGGCAATTCCCAATCCAGGAGGTCATTGTGTCCTTTTGAAAAAAACGTGTAAAGTTGATCGTGAAAGAGGATGATTTCATTTTAGGGGCGGATAGAATCGCCAATAAGGGAAGAGGAGGGGTCCATGGAAAAGATTCTCATCATTGACGATTTCGAACCGTTTCGGAGTACCGCGTGTCGTGTGGTGGAACGACTTGGGTTTCAGTCTCTGTCGGCTTCCGATGGGCGGGAAGGCTTGGACATTTTTGCTCGGGAACGCCCAGGGATTGTTATTACCGACCTCCAAATGCCCCAGGTGGATGGGACAGGGGTTTTATTAGCCATCAAAGAAAAATCTCCCCAAACGGCCGTGGTCGTTTTGACAGGTTTCTCGACCGAAGCGGCGGAGCAGGATCTCTTACGTTTGGGAGCTTTTGCCTGTCTGAAGAAACCGTTGAATCTCCAACAAGTGGTGCAGGTGATTACCCAAATTCAAGAAAAACGTCGTGGGTTGAGTAACGACGTTCGCCCCCGGGCCCTCTTAAAGGTGGATTCGCCCGCCAGCCGCCATGTGCTGGAACGTGCGTTGCACGCCAACGGTTGTGATACCCAGGCTCCCGAGACCACCGAGGAATGGCGGGTTTCCCTCGAACGGGGGGACTTGGATCTCTTGGTGTGGGAGGTCCATGCCCATGATCGGGAATCCCTTCGACACGTGATGGAAACGAGACCCCTGCGGGCGGGGTTTGAGGTGATCTTGTTAATGACGGAATCCGGTCCGGCCGAGACCGTGGCTCGGGAAATACTCCAATCGGCTCCCACCGAATGTTTGAGCGCCCCCCTGGATGACGCGTTGGTGGCCGCTTCGTTCCAACGGGCGTTCCATCGTCTCCTCGTTCGCCGGAATGCCCTGTTCAAAAGGGAACGTTTAAACGCCGGTTCGGCCCGTGTGGGTGTGGGGGATCAAGGTGAACTCGTTGTGGATATGCGGGGTGGGGACCCTCACTTCCTCGAATCGCTGGAGTCTGTTTCTGCCCGTCTTCCTTGGCCCTGGATGCTTTTAGGGTCGTCCTGGGAAGTGGTTTACGCCAGTCCCTCCCTGGAGGCCTGGGTGGGGAAGTCTCTCCCCCGCTTGGATAAAGCCCTTTGGGCGTGTTTAGAGGGTCGCGGGCTTGTGTTGCCACCGATTGAGGAAGTTTACCTGGCCCTGGCCCAATGTGTTCGGGGGGAAACCCTGCCGGGTTTATCCCGGCCCGAAGCGGTGGGAATGATTCCGGTTCGAATTCTCCCCAATAAACAAGGTTCAGATCGTTTTGTCGCCTTGTTTTTTCCATCGTCTTCCCCCCAAGAGAAACGTCCCTCCTTCCCAAAACTGTTGTAGGTCCTCCCCTCTGCTTAAGTTCTTTTTCCTCCCGCCGATAATGGACTCGGAGGGTCTTCGGGCCCCCGCGGGGACGGACAGAAAATGCGATCCGCCCCAACTCAGGAAAGGAGTCCTGGGTTTCGAACTCAAGGAGGAAACACCATGGCACGAATAGCGAACAACATCGCCGCCCTCAACTCGTGGCGGCAACTTACCAAAAACGAATCCATGTTCAGTTCCAGCTTAGAAAAACTTTCCAGCGGTTACCGGATCAACAAAGCCGGTGACGATCCCGCCGGATTGGTGCTGTCTGAACAGTTCCGGGCGCAGATCACGGGTTTGAAACAAGCCGTGGCGAACACCCAGGACGCCGCATCCATGATCCAGACCGCGGAAGGAAACATGCAAGAAATGCATTCCGTTCTTAACCAAATCCGCGCCTTGGTCCTGCACGCCAAAAACACCGGTGTGAACGATTCTGTCTCCATCGCGGCTGACCAGAACCAAGTGGATGAAGCCGTCAGCGCTCTGAACAAGATCGCCAACAACACATACTTTGGCGGAAAAAATCTCTTGAACGGATCGTTGGGCAACACCGCGACAGTGGTCAACTCCACGGCCCTCTCCGCTGCCACAGCGGGAACCACCGCTCCTGCAGGGACGAACCTGGTGACGACCATTCTCTCGACCGCGGCCACTCGAGCGACCAGCGCAGGATCGGTGGACGTTTCGAGCGGAACAGCTGGGGCAGGGAACGTGATTGTGAATGGCTACACCATCTCCCTCACAGACACGGCCACCCAGGCTGCCACCATCGCGGAGTTGCAAGCTGGTTTCACAGCCAATGGCCTGGACCTGACGGCTGTGGCGAACGGGAACAATATCGACATCCGCCACAACCAGTATGGGGCTTCATATTCCGTCAGCGTAAACGACGCCAGTGGCCTTCTTCGCGCCGCGGGGTTTAACGCCGCTACGGGCCTCAACTCTGCTGGAACGATCAATGGGGAAGCCGCGACAGGCTCCGGGTTGACCTTGACCGCGAACACGGGGACCTCCTATGCAGGGATGGCCCTCACCTTCAAGGGAGGGGTGACGGCAGCGACCTTCACCAACGCCGTCTCGGTTAGCCAGGGATCATTAACATTCCAGGTGGGTTCGACCGCGGGCGATACCGTGAGCGCGACCATTCAGGACGTTCGTGCCGCGGCTCTCGGAACGACCGCGGGAGGTTCCTCCGGGTTGAACGCCATCCTTACGGGTGCCAGCTCCAACCTGACCACGGATCCGACCACCGCCCTCGCGATCATTGATGAAGCCATCAGTGACCTCTCCACCGCGCGCGCCCAACTCGGCGCCATCCAGAAATACACGTTGGAAACGAAAATCAACTCGCTCAACGTGGCCCTGGAAAACGTGACGGCGTCTGAGTCCCGCGTTCGAGACGTTGACATGGCCAGCGAAATGGCGAGCTTCACAAAGTATCAGGTGTTGATCCAATCCGCGACCGCGATGTTGGCGCAGGCAAATCAATCGCCCACGTCCATCCTGTCCCTGTTGGGTCGTTAAGACGTTTCCGTGGACCGGTCTGGCCCCGCGGCGTAAGCCGCGGGGCAGGCTGGGTCCGGGAAGAGGGGGAGTTATGGAAATTCTACCGGGTGTTGGCGCCATGGGCGCGCTTCCGCCAGCGGTGATGGGAAAGCACAAGTTGGGTGGTGGGGCGTACCTAAGACATGAGGAAAAATCAATGCGCGAAGTGGTTCTCCATTTTACGATGACGAAAGAAGGGCCGAAAGTGACCGAAGTTAATCCCGAAACAAACAAACCGGTTCGGGTGGTTTCTAAAACAGAGGCTCTAGAAATGATGCGGCAATTGACCGCCAGTCTTCGAACACCCCCACCGGCCTCTCCTCCTCCTGTTGCCGATGAGGGTTTCGCTTAAGGAGTTCCGAATGCCTAAAATTGGTGGAATTGTCTCAGGGTTGGATACGTCGGGGATTTTGGAACAGTTAAAATCCATTGCCCAACGACCCATCGTTGCGCTCCAAGCGCGGCAGACGCAATTGGATTTAAAAACAGCGGCCTGGGACAGCATGTCCGCGAAATTTAACGCGTTGCGTGTTTCCGCCACAGCGGTGACCAACAAGTTTGCGACGAAACCAACCAAAGCCAGTTCCAGTGACGCCACACTTCTCGAGGCTCAGGTGACAGGGACTGCCCAGGAGGGGGTCCGCGTGGTTCGGGTTCTCCAGATGGCGCGGGGGGAGGAAAGCCTTTCCAACCGGTTCGCGGCCATCGACAGTGAGGTCATGGCGTCGGGCACGATTACGTTGGGCGTGGGTGACGGGACCCTTGACCGTGACCTGACCTCCACGATGTCTCTTTCCATGTTAAACAACGGCGCGGGCGTGACCTTAGGGTCGATCCGGATCACCGATCGAAGCGGTGCTTCCGCCGTGGTCGATCTGACTGGACACACAACCGTTCAAGATGTCTTGGATGATATTTCGGGATTGGCCGGTGTGAACGTCACCGCGAAACTGAACAGCAACGGGACCGGGATTCTTCTCCAGGACGATACAGGGCTCACCACGGGAGCGTTGACCGTGGAAGAAGAGGGGGGGAGCACCGCTGCCTCTCTTAACCTATTGGGGACATCCACCACGGGGATTTTGGAGGGGGGAGACCTTGCCCCCCTTTATCAAATCACTGTGGATTCTTCCAACAATACGCTGGCAGGAATCCGTGACGCCATTAACGCTTTCGGTGGACCGTTCTCGGCGGCCATTGTGAACGATGGGGATGCCACCCAACCATACCGCCTGTCCATCGTGAGCCGTTATTCCGGTGAATCGGCTCAAATCGCCTTGACGTCCTCCGATCCCGGTCTCACGTTTATTGAAACCCAAACGGCTCAAGACGCCCAGGTGGAGATCGGAACGACGGCACCTCAACTCTTCAAAAGCCGGACCAATGTGTTTGCTTCGGCGATCCAAGGAGTTTCTTTTACTTTGGCCGCGGCCGACGTCAATAAGACCGTTGACATCAAAGTGGAATCCAATGTGCAGGATGCGGTGTCCACCGTTAAAACATTTATTGAATCCTATAACGCCATTGTCTCGGCGTTGGCCAAAGAAAACTCCTACAACGCGGAAACGAAATCCAAAGGTGGGCCACTGTTCAATAACCCGTTGCTTTCCACCGCTGTCGCTGGAATTACGGATTCCATCATTTCGCCCGTTAATGGGTTAAGTACCCAAGTGTCCTCCCTTTTCCAGATTGGGGTAAAGGCGGGCCAGGGGGGACTCTTGGAAATCGATGAGGCCATCCTCTCGGATTGGACCAAAAACAATTTCACTGACGTTCAGGCTCTGTTCACGAGTACGTTGAACGGTGCACTGGCGGCCACGCGCACGGCTTCCAGCACCGCGTCAGGGTATGACGTCAATCGGGTATCCAATGGGGTCATTGATCCTGTTCGTTTTGGCCCGGACCCGAGCGATGGGTGGATGGACGACACCGCCTCTACTTTCCCAGACTATGTGACGCTGCAATTTTCTTCTCCTCGCACGGTGACCCGAGCGGTTGTCCACACGCTGGACACGGACGCGAACCCCGTGGCCTCCTGGGGTCTCAAAGATTATGACCTTCAGGCGCTCCGGATCGGGGGAAATCCCGCGGAAGAATCCCACTGGACTTCTTTGGCGTCGGTGCGGGGGAACACCCGCGGGGTCAACTCCCAGGTGATCAATTATTTTACGGAACAACTTCGGGTCAAGGTATTGGATGTTCACGCCGCGGATGGGCTCTCCCGGATTGTGGAATTCGAAGCGTTTGAGGCGACGGGAACAAGCCGCCGGACCAGCGCGTTTATCTCTCGCATAGCGGACAAC
The DNA here is from genome assembly GCA_016788905.1 of Elusimicrobiota bacterium. NCBI lineage: Bacteria > Pseudomonadati > Elusimicrobiota > Elusimicrobiota bacterium. Next base: position 86,677 of record JAEURZ010000002.1, on the reverse strand, counting down.
GTGGATGGAATCTTTTCTTCAGCTCGAAAAGAAGTGACGGAGGAGCGCAATCGTCTGGAAACCCAAATTTCAGCCACCAATGAACGGGTGGACCGGGAAATGGCTCGGTTGGAAAAACAATTCATTCAGATGGAACAGGCCATGTCCCGGAACCAAACCAACAGTCAGGCCTTATCGAATTTTTTAAATAACGGAGTGGTTCAATCATCTTCACGATAGGAGAGAGACCGACCATGAACGCCATCCAGAAAAACTACTTAGCCCGTGAAGTGGAATCGGCCTCTCCCGCAAAATTGGTTTTGATGTTGTATGACGGCGTTTTGTCCGCGATCGGAAAAGCGGAAGTGGAAATCGCCGCCAAGCGTGTGCCCGAAGCGCACCACCAGCTGATCAAAGCCCAAGACATTGTTCTTTCGCTGGCCAACGGGTTGAACATGGAGGCCGGGGGATCCATCGCCCAAAGTCTCTATCTTCTTTATGATTTCATTTACGACGCCCTTGTCCGTGCCAACCTCAATAAAGATTCGGAACCCCTTCAAAAGATCAAAGAAATCTTGATCACGATCCGAGACGCCTGGGACGACGGGGTCGTTCAAGGGAAACCTCCCCCCGTCTCAGTGGAAGCCGCCTAAGCCTGCCCGCAATTTTTTTTGATTCGGTGTTTCCTTCACGCTGATTCATTTCCTGTTCAATGTGCTACCATCGACGCTTGATGAAAAACGTCGTCGTGATTCATTATTCGGAGTTGGGGACCAAAGGCGGAAACCGCCGGGTTTTTGAACGCAAGTTCGCTGAAGACATCCGCCGTCGGTTGGGCCCGAACGCCCTTAAAGTCCGGTTGGAAAGCGCGCGGGTGATCGCGGAACTGCCCTCTCCCTGTTTTCGAGAAAATATTGAACGGGCCCTGGAACAGGTTTTCGGTGTGGCGTGGTATGCTTTTGGAACACTGTTCCCCTGGTCTCCCGAAGACCCCGGTTATGAAAAAATAGAGGCGGCCGCGTTGGGTGAGGCCCGCCGTGACCCCCATCTAAAATCCTTTCGGATGAACGCACGGCGTTCGATCAAAACCTACCCCTTCTCCTCTCAAGATATTTGTGTTCGATTGGGGGGGGCCGTGATGACGGGCTCAGGTTTAACCGTTGATCTTCACCAACCGGATTTGGTTATTCAAGTCGAAGTACTCGAACGTGAAATCGCTGTTGTTTCTGGCCGCGTGAACGGGGTGCGGGGGATGCCGCACTCCTCATCGGGGCGAATGTTGTGTCTCTTTTCAGGGGGGATCGATTCGCCCGTGGCGGCGTGGCTCATGATGCGGCGTGGGGCGCGGGTGGACCTTCTGCATTTCCATCCCTACCGGTCTTCCGAGGAAGTCCTCGGGACAAAAATCATCGGTTTGTTTGAGGCACTCAAAATATGGAACCCGGACCTGCGCCTGTTTCTTGTCCCCCACGATCGATATCAAGTGTCGGCGTCTTTGAGTGTTCCGACTTCCTTCGAGACCGTCTTCTTTCGCCGGTTCATGTTTCGAGCGGCGGAAGTGATGGGGCGGCGGTTGGAATACCAGGCGCTCATCACGGGGGACAGTCTTGGCCAGGTGGCCAGTCAAACCATCGAAAATTTATTGGCGGTGCAAACGGATTTATCGCTCTCTGTATTTCAGCCGGTTATTGCCTACGACAAAAATTCCATCATCGATCTGGCTAGGAAAATCAATGTTTTTGACTTGGCCATTCAACCCTATAAAGACTGTTGTTCTCTCATGGCCAAGAAACCCAAAACCAACGTGGCGGTATCGATCATTCGCCGTTTGGAAATGGAACTCGATATGGGCAAAATGATCGAGGAGTCTTTGGCCCTGGCGTCCTTGTGGGATGGGAAAACACTTCGTGCGGTCCCTGGGAAAATCAGGAAGGGGATGCTCCGATCTGTTCCTTCCCCCGTGCTTCCACCCCCACCCTCTCCCGGGCCTTCGGCCCACCCTCTCCCGCCAGCGAGCGAGGGAACTTTACCTTAACTTCGACTTCCCGCCCGTGTTTTTTAGATTTTTCTCCCTCTCCCGTTTACGGGAGCGGGTAGGGAGAGAGTGTGTTTGACGCTTTAATTTTTACCTAAGAACTTTAGGAGTTCAATCGGAATCGGCAGGATAAAGGTCGAGCCTTTGTCGCCGCTAATGTCTTTGGCGGCTTGAAGGAAACGGAGTTGCATCGCCGCGGGTTCCCCCCCGATAATGCGGGCCGCGTCCGCTAATTTTTGGGCCGCCTGAAATTCGCCTTCCGCCGTGATGATCTTGGCTCGTCGGTCCCGTTCGGCTTCGGCCTGGTGCGCCATGGCCCGTTGCATGGATTCCGGCACTTGGACATCTTTAACTTCAACGATTAAAACCTTGATGCCCCAGGGATCTGTCTGTTGATCGATGATCTGCTGAAGTTTGGTGTTGATCTTCTCGCGTTGGCTCAAAAGTTCGTCAAAATCCACCTGACCCAAAACGCTTCGCAGGGTGGTCTGGGCAATTTGGGATGTGGCCATGCGGTAATCTTGAACTTTCAGAACCGCGCGTTCCGGGTCGATCACGTTGAAGTAGCAAACCGCGTTGACTTTGCAGGGGACGTTGTCTTTGGTGATGACTTCTTGGACAGGGACATCCCACGTGACGGTGCGAAGATCGACTTTATACACCTTGTCCACGTTAAAGGGAATGGCTAAGAAAAGACCCGGCCCTTTGACGGAATGGAACCGGCCCAACCGAAGAATCACACCCCTTTCATACTCGTTGGCAACGCGGATCGCTGTCACCAGCAACCACAAAACCAACCCCACCACAACGATTGGAAATAACATTTTTACGCCTCCTTACGAACGATCAAACGATTCCCTAAAACTTTTTCCACACGTACCCGTGTGCCTGGGGGAAGCCCTTCGGCACCGGATTCCACGGTCCACAACGCTCCCTCCACGAAAACCATTCCCCCGTCCCGAACCTCCGCCGTTTGGCCCATTAAGCCATCGATCCCGGTGACGGGTTTTTTGCGTCGAGCGATCCATATCTTTCGAACCACTAAACCGAAGAACCCGCCCGAGGTGGCGAGGATGGCCAAAATGAGCAGCATCGAAACCCGGAAGACGGCCTGGTTGGCGTCAAAGAGAAAGAAGGATCCCAGAGCGAAGGAAACCAATCCGCCGAAAATGAGGAGTCCGTGGGATCCCACGACGATATCCAGGCCCATCATGATCAACCCGGCTACCAGGAGGGCCAATCCCGCGAAATTGAGCGGAAGAACTTGAAGGGAAAAGAAGGCCAAGACGAGACAGATAATCCCTGTGATCGCACCCAACCCAATACCGGGAGCGGAAAATTCGTAGACCAGAGCGTAAAACCCCAACACCAGGAGGAGGTAGGCCACATTGGGATTGGCAATCAGGTGAAGCCATTGCCGGAGGGGGCTCATGAGATAATCCACCCGGGCCGCCTGTTCGAGCTGGAGCGTCAACGTGACGCCCCCTTTTTTGATGACGCGTCCCGAAAGTTTCCGAATCAAGTCGTCCTCGTCTTTCGCCACGAGGTCGATGACGTTGCTCTTCAGTGCTTCATCCGAGGTGAGGGAAACGCTTTTCCGGACCGCTTGCTCGGCCCACTCCGCGTTCCGCCCCTTTGTTGTGGCCAGGGTTCGGGCGTAGGCGGAGGTGTCCGACACCGCTTTTTCTTCCATCACCGACGTATTGTTTTTATTTTCCTCTCCTGTCTCTTTGTCCTTTTTTCCACCCGGCATGAACGGTAATCCGCCTCCCACTGATACAGGATGGGCAGCCCCCAAATGGGTTTGAGGGGCCATGGCGGCCACGTCGGCGGCCAGCGTGATGAAAACGCCGGCGGAAGCCGCCCGGGCCCCTTGGGGCCCCACATAGACAATAATGGGAACAGGGGAATTCAAAATCCCCGCGACAATGTCTCGCGTGGCGTCCAACAATCCGCCCGGAGTGTCCATGCGAATAAGAACCGCGGAGGCCCCGGCTTCGCGAGCGCGCCGGAGTCCGTCCAGAAGATAATCCTTCGTCACGGGGTCAACCGTTCCCGTGAGTTCCATCCGGAACAGGGGGCCGGACGATCCGTGTCCCTCCGTCGGGGCGCTTCGAAAGCCTGTGCCTAGAAGGAGAAATGTCCCCCCCAAAGCCAACCATCGAGAAATTCTCATTGACAAAATTTTAACACATTTGGAATTTAAGAAGTTACCGGGTTTCCAAACAGTTCTATTTGTAATGATTTTTAGGTTCGTTTTGATTTCAGAAAAGGGCTAAATAACCCTTGAAAATGATGATTTCAAGGGTTATATGTCAAGTGGACCGTGCCCTATTAAACCGGTCGGTCCTGTATTTAAACGCAAGACCAAAAACAGGAGGCAACACAATGAAAAAGTTAATAGCGGTTGCTCTCTTTCTGGGGAGCCTTGCGGTGTTTGTGGGTAACGTCCGAGCGGCACCAACGGCCGACTTAACCATCACCGTCACACCGAACGGAACGAAGAGCGTGAGTCTTTCCGCGGCGACGTTGAACTTGGGAACCTTAAACGTTGCGTCGGTGAATAACATCTCTTCGTCCATCACGGTGACCAACGACGGAAACGTTCCAGAGGCCTTTGGGCTTCGGATCAAGACGGCGGACGCCACCTGGTCTTCGGGTTCGGCTGCGGCAGCGAACGTCTACAACCTTCGGGCCCTGTTCAATTCCGCGGCACCGATCGCCGGAGATTTCCTGGCGAACGATGACGTGGTGACGCAAGGGAGTCCGGTGGTGGCGACGGGGGTCGGAGCCGTTTATTCCGGCAACCAGGATGCCTCGGTGGTGAACGCCGCCGCGACTCGAGGTCTCTGGTTCAAGCTCGATATGCCGACGACAACCACGGTTGTCACACAGCGATCTTTTGTGGTTGAAGTTTCCGCCAACTAAGGCGAAAACGCGAACGCCTCCGGTCTTGTGAGTTAAGTCATCCGTTGCGGGGAGGGCGCGAAAGCGTCCTCCCCGGCGGGTCTCTCTCAGATCTTCAGGCGTTCCCACGCAAAGGAAATCATTCAACATGATGAAGGAGGTAATCGAAATGATTCATCGAAAAAGACGGAATCCGTTCCACTGGGTTCTTGGGGTGATCCTACTTTTCGGACTCACCGCCTGGGAGAAAATTGGCCTGGCGGTGCGGTTTCCGGAAATCGAAATGGAGAACGTCAAGCCGGGTTCCGTGATAAACCTGAGGCAGGTTCGAGGGGTCCCTTACGTCGTTATCAATGGGTCCGACCATACGGTGGATGTTCAAGTGTTGACCGAAATCCCCGTCCCCGGTCCCGCAGAGGCGAAAAAGGATTACGAACCGATTCCCAATCCGGATTGGCTTCGGGTTGTTCCGAACCGATTCAAATTGGGTCCGGGGGACCTGGGCAGCGCGGAAGTCATCTTGGCTGTTCCCAACGACCCGGGATTGGTGGGTCGTCATTTCCAGGTGAACATTCACGCGAGCGCCGACGGTCAAGGGATGTTTTCCCCTGCGGTGAACAATTACATCCGGTTCACGGTGGGCGGTCTCGGGCCCCAGTCCGCGAAGAAAGAAAAAAAACGGGTTGTGTTGGGCGCGTTGGATCTGGACATCACACCGCCCGTGATCCGGTTGGATCAGGTGCCGCTCGGGAAAACCATCGCGCTGAAAGACCTGAAAGGTGTTCAGCTCAAACTGACCAATCGGGGCAACGAACAGGTCAAGCTGAAACTCAAAAGCGTCAAACTGGAAAACAATCAGAGGGAAGCGGGGTGGGACACCCCCGATCCGTCCTGGCTCAAATTCAAACCCTCGGTCATGAAGATCAAGCCCGATCAGGTGAAGGCGACTGACGTCACAATCACCCTACCGGACATCCCTGAGAATAGGGGAAAGAAGTTTTTGTTCCTTATTCAAGCGGAAATGGCTGGGATGGATTTCCCCTTGGATGTTTATTCAAGGGTGTTCGTGACGACGGAATAAAACGATAGGAAAAGGGGTGTCGTTGCCGTGAGACGAAATGAGGTTTTAATCGAAGTCCTACGTCGGGCGCTTTGGGCGACCCTGGGTGGACTTTTGTCCTTTGGGGCGGTCCCTGGGAGGGCCGCATCCACGGAGGACCTCAATCTTACGGTCAATATCGTCGACACCTATGCCCCTAACGCGGTTCCCGACTTAGCCGCCCTGGCCACGATCACGCCTGGCCAAGTGGTTTTAACGTGGACCGCTCCGGAAGACAACGGGTGGCTTTTCGTTAGTTCCGCCCCGGTTGGTTCTTACGTGATGAAATACGCCACCTTCTCTGTGGTGGATGAAATCGGAGTGGGGGGAAGTACCACCACCTGGTGGACCAAGGCGTCCACCGCTCCTTTCCCACCGAGTATCCCTTCCGCACCGAACACACCGGAATCGCCCATGGTGATCGACCTTTCACCGGGGACAGCCTATTGGTTTGCCCTTCGGAGTTTGGACCTGGCGGGAAACCTTTCCCCTATCGACACCAACGCCGATTCTCTCACCCTTCAAGCCACGGTCATCACCACGGAAGCGATCGATACCAAATCCCCCGCGCCCCTGGCGGGGTTTGAAGTTACACGAACAGATTCAGGCTACACGGTGACCTGGTCTCCCGTAACACAAAACGAGGATGGGAGCGCCATCGAGGATCTGGCTTCCTACCGGGTCTTCCGTTCCCCCAGTCTTTTTGATTTCGGGGCCTCCAGCGTGACCGTGACGACCATTCCTCAGGGCCAGCCGCTCACCCTGGATATCGCCACTCCGGGGGCGGACACCTATTATCTGTTTGTCGCTGTGGACACCTCCGGTCGAACGTCATCGGTGGCACGTTCGAATTATTTACACGTGACACCCCAACGGTTCCTGGGGCAAACGGGGACGGCTTCGGATGGAACCTACAGTCGGGCTTTTGTCCCGGAAGGGTTGATCCCGGAACTTAAAACATCCGATAAGGACTATCTCCTCTCTGTGGAACCCCACACCAGCGAACTGGCCAACGCGGGGGGAAGCCGAACGCGAGCCACCTACACGATCTGTTTGCGGGAACCCAGCGGATCCGCCGCTCCCGCGGGATTGTCCCTCTCTCGCCCGGAAATGACCGTGGTGCTCAACTACCAGGGGGCCAACGGCGCTTTGGACAAATCGAAAATGGGTGTGCTGTGGTGGAACGGAACCACCTGGCTTAAAGTGGGTCAGGCCAACGTGGAAGAAAGTGGGTTGGGCGCCGGGGACTTGACGGTTTCATTTAATACCGCCGTTCAAGGGGTCTATCAAATTCGCCAATACGATATTGCCACGGAGTTGACCCTGGATAAAGCATCGGTTTTCCCACAAATCTTTTCCCCGAACGGGGACGGGATCAATGACCTCATCTATTTTGTCATTCAGAACCCGCGCCTTTCGGAAGTGACCGGACGCATCATTGACATGGGCGGGGCGGAAGTGGGTGTTCTTCGTCCCGCGGGAGCCGGGGCACCCACCTCTGACACTTTAATGTGGGACGGACGTGATTCCTCTGGACAGATCGTCCCCCCGGGGGTATACATATATCAGATCAAAGGGGAGGGGAAAACCATTACGGGCACGATGGTTGTGGCTCTCTAACGTTGGTTTCAAAAGGTCGCCGATGATGGACTTCATGTTTCGATTATTAATTTTCATAGGAGCGACGCTTCTGGTTTCGCCAGGGGCCGTTTCCGCTCTCTCGCTCGACCCGGCCACCGATGTGGTCCCCCGCATTTTTTCCCCTAATAACGACGGAATCAATGATGTCGTTTTTTTTAGAGTCAATAACCCGCAACAAACCCCCCTTTCCGGTGTGGTTCTGGACATGTCGGGGGCTCAGGTGGCCACTTTAGCGCTCGCTCCGAGCGGGACCATTCCCGCGGACAGTCTTGTGTGGAGTGGTCGAGACGAAAACGGGTCATTCGTTCCCCCTGGTCCTTACATCTATCGCATCGAGGGGGACGGTTCTCCTCTTACCGGTGTCGTGGTGGTGGCCCGATGAACGCCCCTCAACGAAGGGAGATGGCGGTTTTTCTCTTCACCCTTTTCTCCGTTTCCTCCTGGGCCTTTGACGAATTCCCGGTTGGCGCTCGACCTGCCGCCATGGGAGAAGCCTTCACCGCGGTGGCGGATGACGCGCACAGCCTCTATTATAATCCTGCGGGGCTCGCCAGTTTGTATCGTCCCGAAGTGACCGCATATTACGCCCGTCTCTTCCCCAGCCTGTCCGACCAAAGTCGATCCGCCCAGACGTTCGTGGGCGGAGTCCTCCCGATTCCCTCCGATGGGCGATGGGGTGGGCTTGGCGTTGGTTACCAGGAATTCCGAGTGGACAGTCTCTTTAAAGAGCGAACGGTGACGATGGCCTATGGACGGTCGTTCTTGGCCAACCGGCTGGCTCTCGGGGTGGGATTGAAAGAACTGAACCGATCTTTTGGAGAGACAACGGATACACAGGACGCTTTTTCAGGATTAAATCCAGGAGGTCGAACGAACGCGGAGGATCCGGTCTTCCAAAACGGGCACAGCAAAAGCGCTCTAGGGATGGACCTCGGGGCCCTCTACGCGGTTCTTCCACGGTTCAGGGTGGGGTTGTCCGTCGGGAACGTCAATCGACCCGATCTGGGACTCACCCAAGATAATCGGATTCCCCTGGTTACCCGGCTTGGTGCCGTGTACGATAAAACGTATGTCAAGTTAAGCGCGGGCGTGAGTCAACGGAAATATTTAACGAGTCAAACGGACACCCGCCTCCACTTGGGGGGAGAACGCCAATGGGGCTTCCGTCAGTATGGGCTGCTCTCTCTCCGAGGGGGCGTTGGGGTCGGCGGGCGGGACTACCGTCAGGTCAGCTTAGGGGGAGGCTATGAGGTGAGTGGGCTTGTGATGGATTACGTGTATTCCATGCCCTTGGGCGCCTCCGATGGAACAGGTAATTTACACAACGTGTCTTTGTCGTTCAAGTTTGGTCGGTCCTATTCGGAAGATGATTTGGAAGATGAGCTTGTGCGCGAGAGGGCCGCTGTCCTCCGTGCGCAGGAAGCGTTGATGGCGGCGGAAGCGGAGGCCTCTTTCATCAAGAAAGAACGGAATAAATTGTTGACTGAATATGGGACAGAAGTTGAACGCCTTAAATCGCAATTGGAAGAGGTAAAAAGTCAGACGCTCCGTCCGAGCCTCGCTGTGCCGGAGCATCCCTTGACCCCCGCCGAACGGGAGCGCATGGCTCGGGATCGGGCCCGGCAATCCTACGGCACCGCGTACGACGCGGCCATGAGGGCCTACGCCACTCGCGTTTCTCGCGGGGCGGGATTGGAGGAACGGGCGGATCTTCTTAAAGTGACGCTCGAGAAGTACAAAAACAAAGGGGTGAACCTCTCCCACGCCGAACGGGAATTGGAACGTGTTCAATCGGAATTGGCGCAGGTGTATACCGATTACCGCATCACCATGGATTTCTATAAGAAAACCGCGGCGCGAGGGGCCTCGACCGTTGAACGCCTATCCCTTTTGGAACGCATCATAAAAAAATATGCCCAATCGGGAATTGATCTTACGGAGGTGCATCGGGAAACCGAAAAACTTAAACGACCGTCCGGTGGAATGAAACCATGAAGATCCGGTCGAAAGTCATTCTCTATGCGTTATTTTTTGCGGTGGCCTCGGGGGGGGTGATGGAATGGTGTTACCTGAATATTCGCCGGGAAGAAGCGGCGTTCCTTAATGGCCGGAGGGCCATGAAAACCTTGGCGGCGGTAACGGATATTGACTATTTCCTGGTGCGCCAGGTTCGATTGCTTGAAAATTATGTTCTCCTGGGAGACGAATCGGAACGACTTCAATTGGTTCAAGCCGATAGTCAAATGCAGCAACGGTTAGCGGAATGGGAACAGGCGGCCCAAGAAGGTAGAGCCCATGGGGAGGAATTGTCCGTCGTCCAATCGATTCAAGAATCCATTCGGGTTCCGTCCAACCGAATTCGGGGACTCATTGCTAAAGCTAAACGGACTCAAGCCATGGCTCTGGTGGAAAAAGAATTTACGCCCGCCAGTGAACAGGCGCTCAAATTATTTAATGAAGTGAAGAGTCGCGTGGAGTCGGCAAAGGCCGAGTCTGAGTTGCGGGTTTTGGATGAGTTGCGGCGAAACCATTTGGGGTTGATGGGCGGACTGGCCCTTGTGGCCCTTTTTGGGCTGGGTTTCCTGTTGGCTCTTTACCGGTCGGTGATTCGTCCGATCCAAAAAATGCGCCAATGGGCGGACCGGGTGGCCCGGGGAGAAAAAGGCCACGCCATGGCGGCCTTCGCGGGGAAAAACGAGTTAACGGACCTGGCCCAAAGCATCGGCGAAATGGCCATCCAACTGACTCGCCCCAAGGCCTCTCCTCCTCCCAGCATCGACCCGAAGATTCCCATGGGGCCTTCCCCTGAGAAGCCGCTCCCCATGGAGCCTCCCCCTCTGGGTGTCCCCATCCCCACACCCCCACCGGGCCCGTCTCTTGAGAGTTTTTTCCCGGTCCCCACCGCTCCCCCAGTGGGGGTTCCGATGGATTCCATCCCACCCACCGCCCCTTCCGCTCCTCCCCCCAAACCCCTCGACGATTTTGAAGAATCCGTAAACGAGTTCAGGGAAATCCTAACCCAATTGGCCGGAAAAGTAGATCCAAAATCACACCGCCAAGGATAAGCCTGAGGCCCCGGTTTTGACGGGAGCCTGTCCACAGTGTGCAAACGGTTTCTCTCCTCAGTAAGGATCATCAGGTGGGGGGGGATGGATGGGGGGAGCTTTCTGGGTGTCCGTTTCTTTCGTTTCAGGGGAAGGGGACGCAGTCGATGCTGACGGTGACCGTGGACCGATCGATGAAATAAAGGAAGGAATTCCCGGAGGAGCAGTTTCTTAAACCCGGAGTGCTGATCATTCGGAAACGGGTTTCTTGGATGGCGCTTTGAGCCAGAAGGGCATCATTAATCGCCACGCGCATTTGGAGATCGCCACGTCGTTGAACCCCGATCCAGTTGGCCAAAGCGACTCCCATCACAATGGATATCATCAAGAGGGAAACAAGGACGAGCGATGCCATCCCGCCCTCTTTCCTATGGCGCTGGGACCGGGGTTGGTGAAGCGTGAAGTGGCCGTTGGTGGTATTCATGGGAGATTGTAGAAGACTGAAGTCACTGTTGCGGTGCTGTGCCGACTCGTGACTTGAACCGTCACTCGTTTGCGGTGCTGCGGGTTATGGTTAACGACCAAATTATTTCTCGGATTCAAACGAACAAAACGGACCTGGACGGAACGAGTGAACGGCCCAAAAGGAAGACGAGAGTTGTCCACATCCGTGTACCCGCTCCAATGTTCCAGGGCTACCCGTGGGGTTGGAGGGAAGGCCGATGTGACTTGTGGAAGGGGGACGCCGGTCAAGGACATCTGAACCCCCGGCACGGATCCTTGGTCCCATCGCATCAATCGAATTTGTTGAAGCAGTTCCTCGCCAGAGGCCTGTGCTTGCAATGACCCCAGACTGTCCGTAAGAGATCGTTGGGAAGTGGACATGAGTTTCAAAACGCCCAACAAACAAATGGAAATGACAAAGACCGCCAGCATCACTTCAATCAAGGAGAATCCTGTGTTGTTTCGTCTCACGGGGCTAGTCCGTTGGGGGAAAAAGTCTTCGCGCGAGCGAGAGTGTTTGGCTGGGGTCCGTCGGATCCCGAACAGTGACCGTCAGTTGGATCGGTCGGTTGGTCCCCAATAAAGCGTCCCCCACCCACGTTACAAGGAGCCGGTCGATATTCGGTAATGTGCGGCCCGGGGTGACCCCGGGCCAGATGTTTCCGCTCGGGTCCAAAAAGGGGATCGGGGTCGTAAATCGGAGTAAGGTGGGTTGTGTTGCTGGGAACCGCTGGAAATCCCGATCGGAAAAAACATAGAGCATTGCCTGCAAATCTCCCGTTCGAAGGTCGCTCTTGTAAAAAACCATCCCGATATCGTTTCGATGATTCAGATTGACATTGGGGTCGCCGGGGTTAAACGAGAGGGCTGAAGCAAATTGTATATCCGCGATCGTGGTGTCAGGGGACAGCGCAATATCGTCAAAGAAACTGGTGAGAGGGCGGGTGGGAGCGCCTGTGTTCGTTGTTCGGAGGACAACGTTATAGGTCGTGTTGGGGTTTAATCGGGCGGCCGGAATCGCAACTCTTAAATTAACCCAATTCGCTGTGGGGTTACTGACGGAAGCAATCTCCAAACCATTGATATCTTGAAGAAGGATCGTCGCGATGGCGCTGGTTCCCCCCCCGTCATTGTCTCCCCGTGCGAATCCCGACAACACATACCCCTGTCTGTCGCGCAACGAATTAAAGTCCGGGCTCCGGACGTTAAACGGTGTTCCCGTAACGGACGATGTCACCGCCAAACTTCCCATCCCGTGAAGCCTTTCGCTTGGCAATCGTGTCACTTGGGCCACCGCATACCCTGTGCCCAATCCGGGAATGCCCATGGGGATAACGGGCATAAAGGGAAAAAACCAAGCGTTTCTGTTCGTCGAGTCCGTCGTTAAGTTGGGATAATCCAGATCAAATCCCGGATCGGAAGACGTACGGAAATTTGAACCGCCCCAGGAGAAGACCACGTTATTGCAAAGGACGTTCCCCAGCGTATGGCGCCGGGCCGACATTAAATCGTTCTCAATGATAAACATGACCCGCTGCAGATCTGTGAGACGTTTTAGCCTTCTTTCAGAGGAAATACGGTGATCGGTCATCCCTTTTCCAAACCAAGCCATCATGCCCATAAAAATGGCCAACACCGTGACGGACACCATCAATTCTATCAATGTCACCCCTCGTCTAGAATTCATTCGAAAGGAACAGAATGAACCCCGATTCCGCCGATGGCCATGGGCGCGGTGGAAATCGTTATGATGCCCCCGGCATTGTCCGTCCCTAACATAATGGTCAATGTTTTTTCGGTCCCCGTGGGATGTTGAACCGTGGCGGAAATCCGTGCCCGTTGCAGTCCCGCCATATTGTTGATAAATATTGTCATGGGTAACTTCGGGCCTGTTCGAACGAAATCGGTTAAACCATCCCGATTGAAATCGCCCGTGGAGATGTTGGCCCAGGGATTCAAGCCCCTGTCCCCGATAAAAGAAAAAGGATTTGTTCTTTCCTCCGCGGTTCGAAACGGGGGTTTAATTTGCCTGAGTTTTGTGAAGCGGCCTGGCCTTGTTTGGATAAAAATGGTCGCGGGATCTGTGTTGGCGAAATTTGTTGATTCGGGGAGGTTGTTGACCACGATAATATCTTGCAGGTCATCACCGTTTAAATCCACAACCTGGAAAAACGTTGGAAACCTCCTGGTGTTTAGGTTCGCGGTGTCGCCGCAAGGTAACTCCTGTTCCAAACGGATAGTAACGTTGTCGTTTCCCCGAGGTTGAATTCGATAAATGCGTATACCATCATCGTCCAAGGAAACGAGTTCATCATTGCGGTTGTCAATGATGTCAACGGCCTGGATATGATGAAACCCCCCTTGGATCTGATTGCTGGTTCGATGGAGGTTCAATTCTGTTGCGGGGGCGATTCGTCGAAAAAAGGTTGTGCTCGGAACGCCGTTTCGGTTTCCAAAAAGAACTCCGGAATTGGTGCAGACGTAGGCCTCGTTATTACCGCCAATTCTCAACCGGACAAATTGCGTGCAATTCAACCCTGCATTGTGAAGGTTGTCAATTCCGTCCTGAAGAACGGCTCGATAGGTCGATGTGGAAAACCGAGAATCGTCAGCCCCGGGGGTGTTACGGTACCAAAAGAGGGGATACGATAGCCTAAAGCCTGAATTGGGTTCGAACCATCGATCCCCGATTTGTGGAAGGGGGAGTGGATTCGGTTGAGGAAAACGAGCTCTCAGATCATCGTGTGTCGGAAAATCACTGTAAGTAAAGGCGGGGTTTGTGTTTCGCAGGTTTAAATTATACATGTTGTAGATGAGGATGTCGTCATTGTTGTCATTGTCGATTGGGAAAACGTCGATGAGGAGGGGGTTCATGCTGGCGGCGGGGCCTTCCCAGCCAAAGGTTGATCCAGTGTAAAATATCATGGGCACGCGATCGTAATTGTATTCAGAAATGGGACGATCGGTGAAATCCAGTCTTCCGCCAACCCACCCATTGTTTTGCAACCACATCACCCGTCCTGCCCCAGAAAAGGGGCGAAGGGTCGTTGTGGTGTGGTATTCGGCGTTGCTGATACTTCCATCGCACGGTGAGGTCAACACAATGTCCAACCCCGTTTGGGCAGGATCCCTTAGTCTTGCCAGTCGGATGCCCTGTCCCATGCGAAGGCGGACAGGGGCGCCTCCGGGGGTGATAAAATACATGGTGAAGTGGCCGCGTCCATCGCCCCTGAACCAAGCCAGATCACTTCCAACGTAAGGGGGAAAGAGCAATTGTCCTGCCGCGACGTTAGGGGAAGGAGGGGCAAAATGCCCGAATTGAAAGTTAGGGTACGGAGGATTAACCCAAATGTTTGGTTCTGTGGGCAGGTTATAAGTGGCGTTAGTCTGTGCGCCCCAAAGGGCATCTCCTCGAGTGAGGAAGGGGGTTGTGATGCTGAAATTATTGTTTCGAAAATTAAATTGTGGAAAAGCGGTTGCAGCGGTGGTGTAATCTCCGTTATGGGGGATCGCGTTTGCCAAAGCGACGATGTCCAGGTTTCCGTCCCCGTCTAAGTCCCCCACCGCGGTGGCGACTATATTGGTAAAAAAACGCCGGGCATTCGCGGGGTAATGTTGATCGCCACCGACGCCCAAATCATACGCGTTGAAGGGATCAGCGAAATCTGAAGGAACGGGAGCGGGAAGGGGTGGAACGGACAAACTAAAATAAGGTAGACCAATAAAAAAGGCAGTGAGGGCCGCCACCCTTCCAAGCAGACCTATACGATATGAAATACTAAAGAAGCCCATGGCCCCCCCCTTTCTCACCGATAAATATCCTTTTAGGATCACACTCCTCTTAATGATTGCGCTCAATCCAAGTATTGTCAAGGTGTTCCTGTCCCCGACCCAAGCACTGATTTCTTGCCCAATGGGTATTTAACCCCGGATTCCGTTAAATTTCTTGGGAATTAAGAAACCTCAAAAAATCTTTTGGTGGATTCGATTTCATTATCATGGTTTTTGAGTTTTCTGGGTGACGGAATTCAATTTTAAAAGCATGGAGAAACGGTCGGGGGCCGGGGGGGCCTCCGTAGAGTTTGTCTCCCAGAAGGGGGTGGCCCAGGGCCGATAGTTGGACACGGATTTGGTGGGTGCGGCCGGTGCGGGGGTGGACTTCCAGGAGCGTGACGGGGTGGGGGCGATGGTGGGGAAACGATTTCAAGACGCTGTATTCTGTTTCAGACCAACGGCCCGTGTCGGTGGACATGCGTTGGGGTGTGTTGCGGGACCGGCCCACCATGGACTGGATACGGCCCGCTGATTTTACGGTTCCCATGACCACGGCAAAATAGGTTTTCTTGACGGTTCGTTCAGCGAATTGGCGGGAAAGGTTTTCAGCGGCGGCTGGGGTTTTGGCGATCACCATGACACCGGAGGTCCCCCGGTCCAGGCGATGCACCACACCGGGTCGATCCGTGGCGGGCCGTTGCCCCCCGTCGGCCCATCCGGCGGAGAGTTTGGGCCACAGGCGCTGGATGACCGTGTCGGTCCGGTGGGGGCCCGCGGGATGAACCACCAGGCCTGCCGGTTTGTCCACCACGATAATGTCCGCGTCTTCGTACAAAATGGGCACGCTTTCGGTTTCGGCGGGAGGGAGCGCGGTAAAGGTGGGGAGACGAACCTGAACCTGTTCCCCCTTCTCAAGAATCCGACGGGAGGGGGCTGTTTGGCCGTTCACCGTTACGGCTTTCTCATCAATCAAATGTTGAACCCGTGTCCGGGAGAGGGGGGCCAGGGACCGCGTGAGAAACCGATCCAGCCGTTCCGGTTCCCCGGAAAAAACGAAATATTTTTCTTCGCTCACGACTTTTGTCGGGTTCGGAGGGAGATCAGGAGCAGGGACCCAGCAATGGTAAGTCCGATCGCCACGAGACCTGTGGCCGAAAAAATCCCAAGGCCCGTCCCTCGGGCGTCCGCCCTGAAGTATTCCACCCCGAGCCGTGCCGCGCCAGCCAATAAAAGATAGACCCCCGTTAATCGTCCGGCGCGGCTGGACCAGGGGGATTTGGACAGGATCAACAAGAAAGCGGCAAGGAGAAGATTGAGTCCCGCGTCATAAAGCTGAGTGGGGTGCAGGGGTTGACCTGTAGGAGCCAAGCTTTCGGCGTGGTGAAAAGTGATGGCCCAGGGGAGGTCGCAGGTCCGGCCGAAACAACAGCCGGCGAAGAGGCATCCTATTCGGCCCAGGGCTTGACCGACAGCCACGGCGGGGGCGAAAATATCGGTCATCGGTAAAAAGGGTAAACGGCGACGGCGAAGAAAGAGAGCAAAAGCCACGAGGGCGCCGAGAAAGCCCCCCTGCCACATCAGTCCCCCCTGCCAAATTTTAAGGGTGTCCAGCCATTGGCCGGAAAACTCGGCCCCATGGAAAAGAACATAGAAGAGTCGAGCGCCCAGAAGCCCGCCCAGAAGAAGAGGAAACAGAGCGTCCCCAACAACGGCAGGGGAAATCTCCCGGCGTCTTGCCATGGCGGAAGCAATTCCGTACCCGGCCAAAAAGCCAAACGCCGCAAACAAACCGTAGGTGTGGAGAGAAAACGGACCCCAGTGAAAAAGAACGGGGTACATGGTTAGAAGGATCGCCCCCCCCCTCTCCCCTTCCCTCTCCCGCAAGCGGGAGAGGGTGGCCCGGAGGGACGGGAGAGGGGGGGTGTGGAGAGCATTTGTTTTGAAGGGGGGGTCATTTTGGTTTCGCTGTCAATAAATTCTGTAGCAGAAGGAAAGTGACGCCGACCGATATAGCCGAATCCGCCACGTTAAAGGCGGGCCAGTGCCAGGCGTGCCAGTGGACATCTAAAAAATCGGTCACACCGCCCCGTCGTAAACGGTCCGCAAGGTTCCCCAACGCACCGCCCCACACCAGGGCAACTCCCACGGAGGCCCACCGACCCTGGGTTGTCAGATCTTTGTGCATTTTAACCAAGAGGGCGAGGATCACGATGGTGAGACCCACAAACAAACGGTTGGACTGGGCCATCATTCCAAAGGCGGCCCCTGTGTTTTGCACGTGGGTCAGGGCGAAAAAGGGAAGGACAGAAACAGAGTGTCCCAGGGGGATGATTCTTTCCACAAGGATTTTTGAAGCCTGATCAAGGAGAACGAGAAGCAGGACGATGCTTATAAAGCGTTTCACGTCAGGGAAGGGCCCCGAATTTTTTCTGCTTCCCCACAACGACCACAGAGCCCCTCTGTCAGGTCCCGCCAAATCCAGCACCGGGGACATTTTTCTCCAGAGGCGGCCTTAACGCTTAAGACGTCGATGGGTTCCCCAGTGGAGGTGAGTTCCAAGGTGACCTGGGCCACGCCCATGAGGGACGCGAGCTCTTCAGGAGAAAGCGCGCTCAACGGGGCGTTCCCTTCGTGAATCCGGAGATGAATCGCGGAATCGTTCGACGATTTAACGGTGCCGGCCTGGCGCGCTTTTTCCACAGATTCGTTGACCGCCCGTTTGGCCCGTAAAAAATCGCCCATGACGAAATTTTTACCAGCGGGGAGGGGAATCTCTTTTGGGAACGGATTCAGGAAGACGCTTTCGGGATTGTCCCCCTCCGCGAGAAGATTTTGTTCGCCCAAAGTTTGCCAGGTTTCCTCGGCAGTAAAAGAGAGTAAAGGCGCCAGGGCCCGGGCCAGGGTTCGGCCCATATGCCACAGGGCCGTCTGAGTACTTCGTCGGCGAGGGGCGTCGGGCGCGTCGCAATAGAGGACATCTTTTCGGACATCCAGATAGAACTCTGAAAGGGTGTTGATGCAAAAGTGGTCCGCCAAGGCCGCGGTGACTTGGTGAAATTCCTGTTCATCAAAATGGCGAGTGATTTGGTCCACCAACTTGTTCAACGCCGAGAGGGCCGCCAGGTCCAAAACATCCATCTGGTCGAACGGAACGGCGTGTTGGGCGGGGACGAAATCCCCCAGATTTCCCAAGAGGAAGCGCAGGGTGTTTCGAATTTTTCGGTAGGTGTCGATGACCCGGTTTAAGATATCTTGGGAGAGGCGAACGTCTTCCCGGTAATCCGTTACGGACACCCAAAGGCGAACGATGTCGGCCCCGTATTTTTGGATGAGTTCTTGGGGCGCAATGACATTTCCCATGGACTTGGACATGGCCCGACCCTGCCCGTCCAAAACAAAGCCGTGGGTGAGCACCCGTCCGTAAGGGGGCGCACCGGTCAGTGCCACCGCGGGGAGGAGTGACGTTTGAAACCAGCCTCGATGCTGATCGGACCCTTCCAAATACATGATGTCTTCCCGGCCCACGTTTTTCGTCTCGGCCCGTTGACCGAGGACAGAAACCCAGGACACACCGGAATCAAACCAAACGTCCAAAATGTCTTCGTCTTTTTTAAATTTGCTCTTCCCGCATTTGGTGCAAGGGGCTTTCACCCCAAAAAAAGCCGGATCTTTCTCATACCAGATGTCGCTCCCGTGGGCACGAAACGCCTCGACCACCTGGGCAAAGACGGCGGGGTCTTTCAGGGGTTCGCCGCAGGCGTCGCAGAGGAACATGGGGATCGGGGTACCCCAAAACCGTTGACGGGACAAGCACCAATCGGGCCGGGTTTTTAACATACCCAGGATGCGTTCCTGGCCGTAATCGGGGATCCACTCCACATGGTCCGTGCTCTTGATGAGGGCCGCGCGAAACGAATCGGTTACTTTCAAAAACCACTGTTTAGCCGCCCGGAACAGAATGGGGTTTTTGCATCGCCAGCAATGGGGGTAGCTGTGGGTGACCTTCGTCTCTTTTAACAAAAGTTGGTTTTTGGCCAATCGTTCAAGAATCAAGGGGTTGGCGTCCCACACGGATTTCCCCGCCAAGTCGTTAGGCAGGACGTCGTCAGAAAATCGACCCCGGTCATCCACGGGAGACAACACGGGGAGGCCGTAGGATTTTCCCGCCACATAGTCGTCTTCCCCATGGCCGGGGGCGATGTGGACAACCCCGGTGCCTTCCGACGAGGAAACGAAATCAGCGAGCAGTCCTTGGGAGTCATTGTTGTTCACAGGATTTTTGGCAACCAGGCCTTCCAGGGCCAGCCCATCCACCGAGGGGGCGTCGGATTTTCCACCACCAAACATTTCTTCCAACACCGCCCACCCCGGATCGCCCACCAGGAAACGATCATGGGTTTTGGGCGACTCCCAAATGCGGTAGCGCCCTTCGGGGTGAAAGGCCAACGCCACGTTCGCGGGGAGAGTCCAGGGGGTCGTGGTCCAAATCAGGACATGGACTTTTTTCCCGTGGCTGCGGGCTAACTTTTGGGCGTCTTCATTGGAGGGCCATTCAACGATGGGGAATTTGACGAAAAGGGATGTGGACGTTTTTTCTGCGTATTCCACTTCGGCTTCGGCCAGTGCCGTTTCACACTGGGGGCACCAATAAACGGGTTTGCGGTCTTGAACCACATGGCCCTTGGCCAGGAGGTCGTAAAACGTTTTGGCGATACCCGCCTCATATTCTGGGGTGAGGGTCTTGTAGGGATGGTCCCAGTCGGCCTGAATGCCCAGCCGTTTGAATTCTCGACGTTGAACGTCGATCCAGTTGTCCGCATAGCGGGCCGCTTCTTGCCGGAAAGGCAGCCGGCCGACCTTGCGTTTGTCCCAACCCTTTTCTTTCATCAGTTGATGTTCGATGGGGAGCCCGTGGCAATCCCAGCCGGGAATGTAGGGGGACCGAAACCCTTGGAGAGATTTGTACTTCACGATAATGTCTTTCAAAACTTTGTTGAGAGCGTGTCCCATATGAATCGCCCCATTGGCGTAAGGGGGACCATCGTGGAGAACAAAGGCGGGGCCATCGGCGTTCTTTTTTTGGATTAATTTATAGAGCTGTTGTTTCTCCCATTGGGACAAGAGTTCGGGTTCCCGAATCGGGAGATCCGCTTTCATGGGGAAGTTCGTTCTGGGGAGTTGAACGTTAAATTTGGGTTTCATAGGGAGATCATTCTAGCGAATCTGGACCCGTTCGTGTGGGGGACGGCGCCATTTCGTAAATCGCGTGGCGGACGTTAGGGGTTAAATTTCGCCAATTGGGACGGGGTGAAAACCCCGCGTTCGGTAATGATGGCGGTGATCAGTTTGGCGGGCGTGACGTCAAAAGCGGGGTGACGGGCCTGGGCTTTTTTCGGGGCGAGGGCGATTCCGCCCAAGGTTAAAACCTCTTGAGGCGAACGTTCTTCAATGGGAATTCCGGCTCCGGTACGGGTCGAGCGGTCCATGGTCGAGAAGGGGGCGGCCACGTAAAACGGAACTCCATGGTATTGGGCCAGAATGGCCAAACCGTAAGTCCCAATCTTGTTGGCGGTGTCGCCATTGGCGGCGACTCGGTCGGCCCCCACAATCACAGCGGAAATTTTTTCAGATTTAAAAATGTGGCCGGCCATATTATCGGTCAGAACCGTGTAGGGGATCCCTTCCCGGTCCAATTCCCAGGCGGTCAGTCGGACGCCTTGGAGGTATGGACGGGTTTCGTCCGCATACACCCGCTTGATTTTCCCCTGCGCGTGGGCGGAACGAATCACGCCTAAAGCCGTCCCGTATCCAGCGGTGGCCAGGGCGCCCGCGTTGCAATGGGTTAAGACCACGGCGTGTTGGGGCAGAAGCTTTGCCCCGGCGTCCCCGATGGCTCGGCAGGAGGCGATATCGTCGTGATGAATAGCCAGCGCTTCCCGTTCAAGAGTTTGGGGGAGATTGTGGATTTGAAGGGGAGGGGTTTCCCACAGCCGGGCCATTCGGTTCAAAGCCCAAAACAGATTCACGGCGGTGGGCCGCGTGGCGGCCAAGACGGTTCTGGCCTTGTTGAGGTGGGAGATGAGGTCGCTCGGACGGCGAAAGGCCCGTTCCCGTGCGGCGAGCGCGAGACCAAAGGCGGCGGCACACCCAATGGCGGGCGCCCCGCGGATGGACATGTCCCGGATCGCCCGAGCCACCGCCTCGTGGGTTCGACAGGGGACCCATCGAATACGGCGGGGCAGGTCCCGTTGTTCCAAAACATCAAGTCGCGTGTGCTTCCAACGGTAAGCCTGGACAGGCTCCCGCTCCGGTTGGTTATTTAGAGATCGTTGATTCGGAGCGACGGGGGACATGGAAAAACGCCCGGCCCTAAGGGCCGGGCGCGTTCTCAGGGGATCGTTTCCATAACGTCTTCAAGCTCTTCTTCAGTGCGACCTGAAATTTCCACGGTTTTCTCTTTCCCTTTTTGGCCGCGAACAATCTTGACGCTTCGGTTTTTCACTTCGAAGAACTCCGCCAAGAAGTTGGTCAGTTCCGCGTTGGCTTTCCCGTCAATAGCCGGGGCGGCCACCTTCACGCGCACAGTGGAGCCAATACGGCCCACCACTTCGCTCCGGACGGCGTTTGGTATCACTCGGACACGGATGATCATGGGTGCGTCTCCTTTGCATTTCTCACGCAGGGGGGTGATCTCCCCGAAAATTTTCGGACGACAGGTTCAATCAAACCAATAATTTTAATTTAATCTCCCGCCGATAATTCTTGGGACCGACGGAGCGCTGCGGTCACCGCTTTTTTAAAAAGACCCGCCATATCGTCTTTGGCCAACACGGCTAGGGCCGCTTCAGTGGTTCCCCCCGGGCTTGTGACCCGCCGCCGGAGTTCTTCCGCTGGAACCGATGTTTCTGCCAGCATGCGACCCGCACCATAAACGGTCTGGTGCGCAAGCCCATCCGCAAGACCTTTCGGTAATCCCATGGAGACGCCAGCGGCGGCTAAACATTCCGCCAGATAAAAAACGTAGGCCGGCCCCGATCCAGAAAGGGCTGTGACAGCGTCCATTTGTGTCTCGGGAACTTTCCACACCAGCCCCAGGGACGATAAAATTGTTTGGGCGATCCCTGCGTGATTCCGGCCCGCGTAACGGCCCAAGGCAAAAACCATGGCCCCGGCCCGAAGAAGAGCGGGGGTGTTCGGCATGGCCCGAATGACGGGAACCTTTCCCAGCAAATTCTCGATCTGTCTCGTTCGGACACCCGCCGCCACAGAGACCACGAGGGTTTGTTCACTCACCTCTCCGGCGATTTCCCGCAAAACGCCTGAAACCTGCTGCGGTTTAACACAGAGGAGAACGACATTCGCTCCTCGGATCGCGATCCGATTGTCCTTTTCGGTGCGCACACGCCACTTATTCTTTAACGCGGCACGTTTTTTCCCATCAACGTCCGCGACCGTGACCTGTCCGGGCTGAACTCGTTTGGCGGAGAGGAGTCCCGCGACCAGAGCTCCCCCCATGTTCCCCGCTCCCAAAACCGCCAATCGAAGGGTCACTCCCGATCACCAAAAAGGGCGGACCCGATGCGGACCATGGTGCTCCCTTCCTCGACGGCCACTTCAAAGTCTTGGGACATCCCCATAGACAGTACAGGGCGGGGAACCATGAACGCTCCCTTGTTTCGTTCAAAGAGGGACCTCAATGAGGCGAAATAGGGCCTGGTTTTCTCACTGTCTTTGAAGAGAGGAGCAACGCCCATGAGTCCTTCAATTCTTAAGAACGAAAGACGTGATGCCAAATCCAGAAACGCGGTCAGATGGTCGGGGGGAAGCCCTTGTTTATTAGGTTCTTTCGAGATTTTAACTTCCACCAGACAACTGACCGGTTGGGCTCGCCGTTCGCCCTCTTTGTCCAAAAGTTCAGCCAGTTTCAAACTGTCCACGGATTGGATACAATCAAAGAGTTCCACCGCCCGTCTCAGTTTATTGGTCTGCAGATGCCCGATCAGATGCCAGCGGGGGGCTTGTTCCGGTGGAAACCGGTCCAGAAAAGTTTCCCGCTTTTTGAACGCTTCCTGCACGCGGCTTTCGCCAAACTGACGAAGGCCAAGGGACAGGGCTTCTTCCATTCTCTCGGTGGAAATCCTTTTTGTAACGGCCATGATCTCCACCGGGTCGGGGGGGCGTCGGGCGCGTTTTGCCGCGGCCGCTAGGCGGTTCTTGACATTGTCCAACGCGCGGGCAAAAGGGATAGGAGCCGCAGAATTCGCCATGATAGTGAAACAGAATGATACAAAAAAACAGCTTTTTTTGCAACGCTTGCTTAAAAGGGGGGGAATATGGTTAACTCTCTCTCATCCGGAATCATTGTTTACACTTATTAAGGAGATACCCATGAATTCAACCTATAAAATCGTTTTATCTGGTTTCACTCTGGTGGCCTTCGGTTTGGCTCTGACCGGCTGTCCTAAAGCCAAGGGCCCGATGGTGGAAGCTGAGCCTGTGGAGATTGTCGCTCCCGTTCCTGTGGAAGAAATTGTTCCCGTGGTTCCCACTGTGAATGTGGGGAACACGTGGGCCACCGCCCCGGGCTTCATTGACGCGATCCGTTTTGACTACATGAAATCCGACTTGACGGCTGAAGCGCGAGCCAGCCTGAAAAAGAACGCGGCGGTTTTGAAGGCGATTCGCAAAACGGCTCCTGGGGTGATGATCCGTGTGGAAGGCCATTGCGATGATCGCGGGACCTTGGAATACAATATGGCGTTGGGTCAGCGACGCGCCAAATCGGTACGGGACTACTACGTCACGTTGGGTGTATCCAAAGCCGCTCTGGAAACGGTTTCCTTTGGCGAAGAACGACCCCTCTGCACCGAGTCCTCCGATTATTGCTGGGCTCAGAACCGGCGTGGCGAGACCACGCTCAAAGCGGCCGCTCCTGTCAGCGTTCCGCTTCCGAAATAAATTCAAAACACCGCCGCCTTTCTGCCCTTGGGGTGGGAAGGCGGCGGGTTCTTTTTATGACAAAAATTCCTCTCTTTTTCCTTGGTTCTGCTCTGGTGTTCTCCGGTTGCTTGGCCACCAGCCAGGAGATCACTGATCTTCGAGGGGACATCGTCCGACTTCAATCCTCATTGTCGGCCCAACAAAAAGTTCAAGGAAAATTCCAGGACGCTCTCCGGGATAATCAGGAATCTCTCCAGGGCAATCAAGCCGATCTCTCGGCCAAGATGGAAGAGCTCACAGGAAAACTGGAATCCCTGTCGTCTCAGTTGGTGGAAACCGACAACAATATGATGGGGTTGGCCACTCGTATTGACGATTTGGATAAAAACACCTCCAACCGTCTGGACGCTGTGGTAAAAACTGTGCAAGGGGTAAAATCCATACCGGCTCCTTCCCCTTCCCGGTTCTACCAAGCGGGGGCAAACGAATTCGCCAAACGTCGCTACGGTCAAGCGATTGAAATTTTTCAGACCTATCTGGATCAATACCCCGATACCGAACGAGCTCCTCAAGCCCAATATTTTATAGGCGAAAGTCATTTCGCGCAGAAGAATTGGGAAGAGGCTCTCGAAGCGTTTAACGCGGTTCTCACCGCGTACCCGAAATCCAGGCAGGTTCCCACGGCGTTGTTGCAGAAAGGGTTGACGCTGGAGCAGATGGGGAAAACACCCGAGGCCATCAAAATTTTTGATGGGTTGAGGCGGAGTTACCCCCATCGCAAAGAAGCCCAAACCGCTCACGGACGGCTCAAAGTCCTTCGCGGAGACACAGACGAGCTGGCGCCGAAACCTAAACCAAAGCCTGCGGTGAAACCCAAGGCGAGTCCTCCCCCAGCCCCCCCCCAAAAAAGCTCGGCGCCGTAGGCTGGAGTGGTATGAAATTTCTC
The DNA here is from genome assembly GCA_016788905.1 of Elusimicrobiota bacterium. Classification (NCBI taxonomy): domain Bacteria; kingdom Pseudomonadati; phylum Elusimicrobiota; species Elusimicrobiota bacterium. Next base: position 61,808 of record JAEURZ010000002.1, on the reverse strand, counting down.
CTTCACATCCCGATGTTGTTCCTCGCGGTTCCATTGATGGCGGATTCTCTCTATCTGGAACTTTCGGCAACAGGAGATAAAATCGATCTGGGATTGGCCTCGATCAAAACGGATCGCTCTCTACTGGATTCGCCGGATCAGGCGGCTGAAATTTTTCGAGTGGTCAAAAACGATCTCGGGTTCACTGGTCTCTTTCGACTTATGGAGGGAGGCCCATCCTCGGGGGCCCCTAAGTTGACGGAAGGATGGTCCCGGTTGGGGGCCGATGTGGTGAGCGTGGGGTCGGTGGAGAAGGCTCTGTTGGGACGACGTCAGTTTGCGGTGGAATTACGGGACGCCAACACCGGCCGGACGGTTCTGGCGAAGAAGTTTCTTTTAGATGAGGGGGCGCGGCGGGCCGCGCACCGATGGGCCGACGAGATCGTTCTCTATTTTACCGGACAATCCGGGATCGCTTCCAGTCGGGTGGTTTTTGTCAACGATACGACCGGGTCGAAAGAGGTGTGTATCGTGGACGCGGATGGGGCCAATTTCCAGCGATTGACCAACGATCGGGTCATCTCTCTTTTCCCAAAACTTTCACCTGACGGGGAATGGATTATTTTTACCTCTTTTCGTGAGGGACGGCCAGCCATTTACAAGATGCGGTCGGACGGCCGGGACAAAACGGCCCTGTGTCGCTACGATGGGCTCAATTCCGCCGCGGCGTGGATGCCGGATGGGAAATCCATTGTGGCGACCCTTTCGGATGGGCGGTCCCCCAATCTATCCCAGGTGGATCTGGACGGTCGGGTGATCCAGGTTTTAACAAATTCCTCCGCTGTGGACACGGCCCCCACCGTTTCTCCGGATGGGTTGCGCGTGGCGTTTACATCGGACCGACCGGGGTCTCCCCAGATTTATTTCATGGACGCCAGCGGCGCCAACATTCGTCGCGGGACCAGCGGGCCCCAGGCCGATTCCCCCCATTGGTCGCCGCTGGGCCACCTGTTGGTGTTCACTCAATTGGAAAAGAAATATTTTGACCTTTGGACCTTGGAAGTGGCCACAGGGAAACTCTCCCGTCTGACTTATGGCGAAGGAGATAACGAAAACGCTTCCTGGTCTCCGGACGGCCGGCATGTCGTTTTCAGCAGTACCCGTCGGGGCCGACCGGAACTGTGGGTGATGGGAGCCGATGGCTCGAGTCCCCGACCTCTGGGCCCCATCCCCGGACGAAGTTTCACTCCCCATTGGGGACAATGACGAAAGGACCTTTTATGAATTCAAAAGATTTTCTATCCATGGCGGATTTGTCCGCCCCCGATATCGAGGACATTCTTCTCACAGCGGTTCGATTAAAGAGCCATCGCGTCCCTCGGAGATCCTTGGCCGGAAAGTCGTTGGGTATGATTTTTCAAAAGCCATCGACGCGAACCGCGGTCTCTTTTGCGGTGGCCATGTATGAAATGGGGGGCCTGGCCCTCACTCTGAGCGAACAACAACTTCAATTGAAACGGGGTGAAACCCTTGCCGACACCGCGCGAACTCTCTCCCGCTACCTCTCGGGGATCATGATTCGGGCGCACCGTCATGACGATATGGAAACGTTAGCCCGTTCCGCTGATGTCCCCGTGATTAATGGGCTGACCGATAAGGAACACCCCTGTCAGGTGTTGGCGGATTTGTTGACCGTGATGGAATCCTTTCGGCTCAAGACCGTGGCGGGTCTCCGGAAACTTCACATCGCGTATGTGGGCGATGGAAACAACATGGCACACTCGTGGATGTTGGCGGCGGGGCTTTTGGGCCTTCGGTTTACGGCCGCCTGTCCATCGGGGTATGCGCCCGAGAAGGGGTTCCAACTCCGGGCCGCGGCTCTCTCTCAAAAAACGGGGGCGCGGGTGGAGGTCTTGCGGGATCCTCGTCAGGCGGTTCTCGGAGCGCACGTGGTGTACACCGATGTTTGGACGTCGATGGGGCAGGAAGCTGAGGTGAAGAAGCGACGAAAGATTTTCCGGCCCTACCAGGTGAACGAGGCTCTCTTGGCGGGGGCGAATCCACAGGCGGTGGTTCTTCACTGTTTGCCCGCCCATCGGGAGGAAGAAATTACGGCCGCTGTTTTGGAAAGTCCCAGAGCGGTGGTTTTTCAGCAAGCCGAAAACCGGCTTCATGTGCAGAAGGCGGTGCTCCAAAAATTCCTGGGAGGACGGAAAAAGAAATCGTGATCCGCGTGTTTGGGCGGGAGAAACCTGTTGTATCTCGAACGGCTTTTGTTCATCCTTCTGCTGAGGTGATTGGGAACGTTCGTTTAGGAGCGGGGGTGTCCGTTTGGCCGGGAGCTGTTCTCCGGGGAGACATTGAATCGATTGCCGTTGGAGCCGGATCCAATATTCAAGATAACGCTGTTCTCCACACGGATCATGGCGTTCCGATGGTGGTGGGAAAAAACGTTACCGTGGGCCACGGAACTATTTTGCATTCGTGTCATGTGGAGGACGGGGCCCTCATCGGAATGGGGTCCATAGTGTTGGGGGGAGCCGTCATCGGGAAAGGGGCTCTGATTGGTGCCGGAACGTTGGTGTCTCCGGGGACGCGGGTTCCTGCCGGGCATCTGTCCCTCGGCCGGCCGGCCCGAACGGTTCGGCCCTTAACCGCCCGCGAACAAAAAGGTTTACGGGAAAATGCGCGCCGGTATCGGGGCTACGCTCAACGCCACCGAGCGTCCCTTGAAGAAACGATGGGGTAAGGGTTTGTCCCCTTCGTGCCCCACCGTCCGGTGGGTTTATCGTTCCCTTCTTCGATATTATGGTCCCCAAGGGTGGTGGCCTGTGGCGCCTGTTCCGGGACGACCCGCGGTTTATGATTCCCGTTGGACGATCGGTGCCCTCAACCCTGCCCAGCAATGGGAGGTGGCGGTGGGGGCGATCCTCACACAGAACACCTCCTGGTTGAACGTGGAGAAAGCCTTCTCCCATTTGCGTCGCTCAAAGACGTCCTCCCCCCAATGTATTGGGAGGTGTCCGGTGGATCGACTGGCCCAACTCATCCGCCCCTCAGGATTTTTCCATCAAAAAGCCGCCCGACTTCAATCGCTTGCGCGGTATCTCTTGACCCGGTGGAACGGATCTCTGTCTGCCCTCCTTCATCAGGATGTGTCGGTAGCGCGAGCGGAATTATTGCGCCTGTCCGGGGTGGGGCCCGAAACCGCTGACTCAATTTTGTTGTACGCGGGAGGTCATCCGGTCTTCGTTGTGGACACTTACACCAAAAGGCTTGCCCACCGCCTTTCATTTTTTCGCTACAATGACTACGCCATGATCCAGTCCTTCTTTCACCAGCGCGTGGAGCCTTCTGCCCCCACGCGAAAAGAGTTTCATGCTCTCGTTGTCGCTCACGCGAAAGCCCATTGCCGAGCCCGCCCGTTGTGTGGGGGCTGTCCGTTGGCGCTCCGCTGCGTGTCGCGCGTGGAGAACTAAGTGGCGGGCGCCCGGGACATACTCTTCGATTCAGTGAAGGCACTGGAGCGGCAAACCGCCGGTCTTCATATGGTGTCCCAATTTGCCACGTCCACGGCTCCCAAGGAACATGTTCTTAATGATCTCTTGGGGAAAGTGTTGGAATGGGTGGGAGCCGAAGCGGGGGCCATTGCGTTAGCGGAGGAAGGCGCTGGCGTATTTGAGTTGGCGGCCCTACGGTGGGCTCACCTCCCCGTTTTACAGGCCGCTGCCAAGGAGAAAGCGCTCCGGTTGTTCCGGGTTCGTTTAACGGAAGGAATCGTGGGTCAAGTGTATCAAAGTGGCGAGCCCGTTATTCTTCCGGACGTGTCCAAAAATCAAGCTTTTCGTAAGGACATGGCCGACGCTGTCAATTACCAGGTTCTTAATCTTCTTTCTGTTCCCCTCCAGTTGGAGGGAAAACGTGTGGGTGTATTGGAATTGTTCAATAAGACACCGAAGGGAACCTTTTCGGCCAGCGATATGGAATTGGCGGTTTCACTGGCCCAACAGATCGCGCTCGTTCTGGAGGTCACCCGCTTGCGTGGGAACGGGTCTTCGAATCCCTCCCCGGTGGTTCCTCCTCCTGGCTCAGGCCCCTCCTCCGATGAATTCCTAGAGGCCCGTCGGATGGCTCGGGACGCCCAATCCCAATTAAAAGAAACCCATGCCCTTCTTGAAATTGCCCTTCAGTCACGGGATGTTAACGCCCGCCAAGTTCAGGTTCTTACGGAAGAGTTGGAGAAAGCCAAAGCATTAACGGATGCGGCCACCCCGGCTGAACAAAGGGTGCGGCTCCTTCGTTCCATCGAACCACTTGCTTTTTCCTTAGACCCCCAAACGGTGATGAGAAATTTCGGGGAATTGGCGGCTCGGCTCGTGAACGCTCAAGCCCTTCAGCTTTTTGTTTGGGCGCCGAAAAACGAACGGTTTTCTCTTGGTTTTTCCACCGCTGGAATGGCTCCAAATATTGGGAATCCCCCTTCGTTTAAAAAAGGAGAAGGACTAGCGGGGTGCGCCGCGGACCGGATGGGCCTGGTTCAAGTAGAGGACGTGACGCGGGAAGACCATTTTTCTAAATCCATCGATGAAGTTCCTGGGATCATGACGCGCTCCGTTTTGGCGGGGCCGTTACTGGTGGAGGGGCGTTTGGTTGGGGTGGTCGAGGCCATCAACCGGAAGGACGGCCTTCCTTTTTCAACCGAAGATGGTGAGAGTTTGTCGGGGTTGGCGTTGTTGGGCGCGGTGGCGCTGGACAAAGCCTTCGAACATCAAATGTTAAGGGATACCGCTTTTTCTATTTTGGCTTGCAACGCCGATCTCCTGGATTCCCCCGGAGGGGGGGCGGGGCGAGCGGACCGACTTCGGCGAATGGTCGTGCTCCTGGGGAAATCTCTCCACTGGTCGCCTCAGGCCCTTCGGGAGGCGGAGTGGGCATCTCTTTTATTTAATAGGGGCAAGGTGGGGATCCCACCCGAAATCCTCTCTAAGACGGGAGATCTTTTACCCAAGGATCGGGAACTTCTCTTGAGTGTTCCTCGCATCAGCTCTGAAGGATTGGCTTCCGACCCGTTACTTTCTGAAGCCGCGATCCTCATCCGCCACGTCAACGAGCGATGGGACGGGGAGGGGACACCAGACCGTCTTACAGGTGAGGAAATCCCTATGGCTTCCCGGGTGATCGCGCTGGTGGAGTCTTTTGACGGTTTAACCGCTGGGTTCCAGGGCCGAAAACCTCTCCCTCTGGACGTCGCTCTTAAAGAGGTCGAAAGCTGTTCTGGAAAACAGTTTGATCCGGCGCTCGTGACGCTCCTTCAGCGTCTTGTTCGCGCCGGAGAATTGCCCCTGTCCCTGGCGTGAACCGCACGGTGGTCGTTTTCATAACGACGCCGAACGTTCGGGTCTCGCGACGCATAGCCAGAACTCTTGTGAAAGAACGGTTGGCGGCTTGTGTCAACATTGTCGGAAACGTCACATCTATTTACCGTTGGAATGGAAAAGTTGAACAGGCTTTGGAACACCTCCTTTTGGCGAAAACAACCGCCGCCCGATTTCTCGCCCTTAAGCGACGGGTCAAGTCCCTCCATCCCTCCGCTGTCCCTGAAATCGTTTCCATTCCCATCCAAAGTGGTTCGTCGGCCTATCTGTCGTGGGTGGTTTCTTCCGTTTCTTGAGTTCGCGTATTCTTGTGGCCAAAAAGATGGGGAAAGAGCAGAAAAAACAGCGCAGAAAAATTTTCGAAAAACCGGACTTCTTCCTGGCCTCTCTTTCGCCCCGGAGGCGGGTCCTGTTACGACGAATTGTCCCGGGTTTCCGCGTTGTCCCCAGTGGGGTGGTGGAGTTCCCTCATCAACCGGGGGAGAGGGTTTCCCGTTACGTTAAGAAATTAGCGCGCCAAAAAGCGGTGGCCGTGGCGCGGCGATTTACACGTGGACTCTCTCTTGGCGCGGATACCGTGGTTGCCCGCAGAGGGAGGGTGTACGGAAAGCCTGTGGACCAGTCAGATGCCTTTCGGATACTCTCTGAATTAAGTGGGAAATGGCATGACGTTTACACGGGTTTGGCCCTGGCTCTTTGCCCCGGCAGGCGGGTCTGGACCTGTGTGTTCCGCTCCCGTGTTCAAATGCGAAAATTTAGTCCACAGGAACTTCGCCATTTTTCCAAATTAAATCACGATAAAGCTGGGGCTTACGCCGCTCAGGCCCGGGGCAACCCCTATATTTATTCTTTCGAAGGGGATTTTGATACCATCGTGGGCCTCCCCCTTCGAGGTGTTTGGGAGTTGCTTGGAAAAGCGCTAAAGGCTGGGTGCGTTGCTTCGGATCAGAGGTTATTTTTAGGGAGTGGAGGGCGGGGCGGGTTCGGGGTTGGGAGGCGGTTCAACGGTGGGTGTTTCTAATTTTGCTAATTGGACTTTCACTTTAAGCCGAGTACTCACGTCTGAATACCATTCCTGCAAACACGCCTGCATTTCGTTACGGCGAACTTCGTCTCTGAATTCATTGGGATTTTCCAGGATCTTTTTTTTAACTTCCTCCGTGCCCTGAGCCAAGGCGGTTTTTACTTTGGCGGGGAATTCCAGGGAGGAAATTTTGACTCCTGACGCCATAATAAACTGAGTTTTTTGTGCCATCAGTTGTCGTCGTTGTTCCGATTCAAAATCCTCCACCCGTAGACGAATCCTTCCCAATGCTTCACGGTAGAGTTGGGGGTCGAACCGGCCTTCCCGTTGAAACGCGGGAACCGTTTGGAGGACTTGGGCCAGTTCGGTGTCGGTTACTTTTATGCCGAGATTTTCCGCTTGGTTGACAAAAACTTCTTCCTGAACAAGACTCTGAACCACTTGTCGTTTGAGATACTCCCGCTGGGGGTTTGTCAATGGGGATGGCGAGCGTTGCCTTTGGTCTTCCAAGACTTGTCCGTAAAGTGTCTCGAACCGTTTATAGGGAATTTTTCGATTGTTAACGAGGATCGCGGCATCAAAAGGGGATTGGTCAAAAAAATAGCTTCCGAAGCTTGCGAATGTCCCCACGACAAAGATGGCGACAACGCTCAGGATGATTTTTTTTCGGTGATCGCGAAACCATTTCATCGGGAAAGGTTAGGAAGGAGACACGGCGGGTGAGGTGGAACGGACCTCGGACAGGTCCACGGCGCCTATTTTTTCAACTGTCATGAGACAATTCCCCTCAAAGAGAGCCCCGTCCGCAATGGACAGCTGGACCGCCCGCACGTCCCCTCGGATTTGGCCTTTGGGTTGAAGTTCAAGGGCCTGGGCCGCCGTGACGTTTCCCGTTACTTTCCCCGCAACAAAAACCATTTTGGCAAGGATGTCCCCCGTGATATGGGCTTTTTCACCCACGATAACGCCTTCCGCGGAGATTCCCCCTTCCACAATCCCGTCAATGCGAACAAATCCCTTGGATCGAATTGTTCCCTGAAACCGGGAACCGGGCCCGATGATCGTCTCCATATGGGTCGTTTCCATGTCCTTTTTACCGAACATTAGGAGGTGTGCTTGATGAGGAATTTGGATGGATTCACAGCGTGACCATTATACCATACTTCGTAATGACAATGGGGGCCAGTGGCTTTTCCGGTTTGGCCCATGAGGGCAATCACCTGACCTCTTTTTACCCGGTCACCGGTTTTGACAACGACCTGGCGGTTGTGGCCATAGCGGGTGGAGTAGCCGAGGCCGTGATCCACCACGACCACGTTCCCATACCCGCCAGCCCATCCCGCCAGTTTGACCACACCGTCCGCAGTGACCCTTATCGGGGATCCCTCCGGGCCTGCAATGTCCATGCCTTGGTGAGATTCTCGGAACCCATCGATGGGGGAGAGTCGAGACCCAAAATGGGAGGTGAGATACCCTGAAACGGGCCAGAGGTTGGGTGTCGCCCGATAAATTTTTCGTTTTGAATCAATCTCATGGTTGAGCGCACGAACCCCCGCCAGTCGTTCCTCCGCTTCCGAACGTAGAGCGCGGATGGATCGAGCCATCTCCTCGAAACGTATTTCGGGAATGCCCGATTGGAGGGATCGTTCCAAAGCGTTGGCATCTTCCAAAGAAGGTCCCCCTAATGAAGTCGGGGGCCCCGATAGGTTGGAGGGGGGGTCGGTCTGAATAATGGCTTCCCGGCTCCCTAATCCAATGAGGGTTCGCAATTCGGCTTCCAACGTCTTAACTTCGTCCATCATGGCTCGGGATTGACTGACCTGGTTATTGAGATAAGTCAGCTTCATCTTGAGGAAGTGGCTGTTCACCCGCGCGCGCCAATAATCGAACCGTTCGGACGCGGCAAAACCGGCCCACCCGGTCAACACTGTCCAGGACACAAACAAAACGGCCAGGAAAGGGATGGGGAGAGAAATCTGGCGCGGACGCGCGACCCCGTGGGGGATCACCATGATGGTCAGACGTCTGTTCGCTTCTTTTTGCCAACGGCGCCACACACGCGCCATGAAAAACCTCCAAAGGGGGGGTGTCTGTCTATTCATGTTACTTTTTAACAGAAAACGCATTTTCTGTCAAGGACTTTGGGGTTTTTGTTGGACAAGGGATAGAAAAAGCCTTGATAAGTTCCTGTTCACCATTTAGACTTGTTGAACGACCATGGACCCGAAGTCACGCCGCCCCCATCTCAGTATTCGATCCCGTGCTGAAACGGGGACAAGAGCCACTCTCTTGGCTCGGCTTCAAACCGTGCAACTCCTTCAAATGTCGGAACGGCAAATTGCTGAGCTCATTCGTGAGGCCGAGACCGACCCGGTTTTTGAGAAGTTGATTTATCCGCAGGACGCTCGCTGGAAGATCGTTCGATTTCAACCCAATCCTCGAACGAAATTGTCCCCTTCTTTTTATGAAATGAACGAAGTCACCCTGGTGCAAGGGGGGCGCCCGGAGGCGGCGCGTGTGATCGGGGAAAATAAGGAAGCCCTTGCCCTTATTCAAAAAATGGGGCAGGAAACCTTCGAATCCTACTTCCTTCGTGTGGATCGGGAAATGGATCGCGCGGACCTATCGAAGTTTTTGGGTCTCACGGAAGCTCAGGTTCAAAGGGTTCGGGATTTCTTGCTAACTTACTCCATTCAATCAGAGTTTTTCGATCCCTCCATCAAAGCTTCTGGGGTTCCGGGGAAACATGTCGTCCGACTGGCACGACTGAGCCTCGATGATCAGGGGGAACCTGTTTTTGAGTTTGGGTCCCCCTTGTTGGCCCGGGGGCGGTACGATATCCAGTATGACCGATTGCAAGGTTTGCTTCGAGAGGGGAACCTTCCTCCCCAAGAACGCCGGCACCTGAAAGCGTTTGTGCGTCGCTTGGAACTCATCAATTGGCGACACAACACGCTCTACCGACTTTTGGATTTTATTTGTAACGCCCAACGTTTTTTCTTAGCGTCTCGAGACACGCTCAAGAAAATTCCAATCACACAGCGGCAATTGGCCAAGCGCTTGGCGGTCGCTCCCTCTACGGTGAACCGTGCGATCCAGGGACGAAGCCTCGTCCTTCCCTGGGGAGAAGAGGTTCTGTTGGAAGATTTGTTTTGTTCCCGCAAAAATCTCTGCATTGATGTTTTGGAGACGATCCAAGGAGAAGATGTGGATTTTGGGAAGAGGTCCGATCTGTATTTGCAACGTCTTCTTCGGGATCGGGTGGGGTATCCCATTCCGAGAAGGACAGTCAACAGTTATCGTCATTCGATGGGATTTCCCTCTTCCTCTGATGATTCGGAACCCGCAGGTTCGGCGGGCGGGGTCTGAAGAAAATGAAAAACGTTTATCCACCAAACAGAAGCGACGAATCAGGGGGGGGGCTGGCGGGGATGGTCGCCCTGGAGCGGCGCGGAGCGAACGGGGGGAGGCCTGTTTTGGGCTTTACGTTGGTTGAGCTCATGATGGTGGTGGCGGTCCTCAGTATTGTTGCTTCCATTGCGATTCCCAAATTCAGCAACTTGTTACTTAAGGCACAAGAATCTTCAAGCCGGGGAAATTTAGGGGCCCTCCGCGCGTCATTGCACATCTATTACGCGGACAACTTAGGACTCTTTCCTTTGGCCGGGAATTTAACCAGTTCCCTTACAACCGGTGGACGCTATTTAAAAAAGATGCCCCAGTGTCATGTCCCTCCCCCAGGTTCTCATTCTTCAACTACTGATGTGACGGATTACGCTGGATCGTATACCGATTTGGGGGATTGGATGTATTTCGCTTCTTCAGGGGAGATCACGATCAACTGTACGCACCCCGACGCTAAGGGGCAAGTTTGGAGCACGTGGTGATTCTTCTTGCGCGGGATGGGTGTTATTTGTTAGCATAAGACCACTTTGGTTCTGGCCTTTTGAGCAGAACCCACCCCGACCCGGCATGGCTGGGTCGGACGTCCTTGAAGGAGGCGCATCCCTTGGTCCATTACGAAACAGTCTTTGTATTGCCCGGCGACACTCAGCCCCAAAAGGTTGACGATTTCGTCGAAAAAACAAAATCCCTCATCGTTCAAAAAGGTGGCGAAGTCACTCTCACGGAGAAGTGGGGCCGTCGTCGGTTGGCTTATCCCATTGGCCGTCAGCGGGAGGGATACTATACGTTCCTCCAATTTAACGCGGACCCTTCTTTTGTGGCGGAGTTTAATCAGTTTTTTCGGGTCTCGGAAGATATTATTCGTCACCTGATTTGCAAAGCCCTCAAGGGCAAGCCGGCGTCCCCTTTGATGGTTCTGCCGCCGCCAGCTCCCCATGAATCCCACGGACATCGTCCCCCGGTGAGTGGTTCCGTTGCCGCCGTTGCGCCGGCCACCGCTCCTCTCCCGGTTGTTCCCGAGGTTCCCCATGTCGACGCTCCTGCGCCTCGTCCAGCTTAATAACGTTCAGCTCGTGGGTCGTCTGACCCGTGATCCGGAACTTCGGTTTACCACCTCAGGAGCTCCTGTTTGCCGGTTTGATCTCGCGGTCAACCGTCGCTATAAGGACAAGGCAGGGGAGTGGAAAGACGACACCTCGTTTATTCCTGTTGTCGTTTGGCGTGAAGCGGGGCAGCGTTGCGGAGAAAAATTGAAAAAGGGAAGCCCCGTCTACGTGGAAGGGCGGTTGAAAAGCCGCAATTGGGAAACCAAAGACGGACAGAAACGGTCTGGGCATGAAGTCGACGCTTCGCGCGTTCAGTTTCTGGAAAAAGCCGATGCAGGCGTGGGGTCCCCCGCGACTGATGAGGAGGCTCCCTCCGCGGAATCCGATGTGAGCGGTTCAGCCCCCACCACTGAAGATGTTCCATTTTAAGAGGAGAATTCCATGAATGAAACCAACCCAACTTCTGAAACACCGAAAGCGCCAGTGAGCGCTTCTTCACCGATGGGAGCCTCGCGGCCCCCCAGCGGGCCACGTCCGGGCGGACGGCCGGGATTTGGATCAGGTCCCCGGACGGGTGCCCGTCCTCCAGCGGGTGCCGGTGGAGGGCGTCGCGGTGGTCGTCCCATGATGCGGCGTAAAGTGTGCCGATTTTGCGCGGAAAAAATTGAAGAGGTGGATTACAAGGCCATTCCCATCCTCCGGGGGTTTTTGACAGCGCGAGGTAAAATGTTGGGGGGGCGAACGACAGGAAACTGCGCTCGTCATCAACGTCAATTGACCCAGGGCATCAAGCGGTCCCGTATGTTGGCCCTCCTGCCTTACACGGGAGAATAACCATGAAAACGAAAATTATCTTGCAGGAAGATATTCCGAATCTTGGGGTGGCGGGTGACGTGAAAGACGTGGCGCCCGGTTACGCGCGCAACTATCTGCTTCCTCGTAAGTTGGCGGTCCCTTCGAGCCCCCGCTCCCGTGCGGTGTGGGACTCTCGAAAAAAACAACTGGATGAGGAGCGGAAAACGAAACTTCAAGCGGCCCAGGAACGGGGTCGTCAGTTGGAAGAGGTGGTCATCACGATCAGCGCTCGCGCCGGTCAAGATGGAAAACTTTACGGTTCGGTGACAACGGCCGAGGTGGCCAAGGCACTTTTAGGCAAGGGAATTTCCATTGACCGTCGTTGGGTGGAATTGCGGGACCCTATTCGAACCACAGGTGATTTTACCGGAGCGGTCCGGCTTCACCCTCAGGTCCGCGCGGCCTTTAAAATTCAGGTCCAGCCCGCGGGGTAATCCCCCGTGGGATCTTCCCTCCCCCTTTCGGCACGTTCCTCGAACGTCGAAGGTCTTCCGCCTCAAAGTCGGGAGGCTGAAGTGGCTGTTTTGGGAAGTATGTTGGTGGAGAAGGAGTCACTCCTTAAAGCGTTGGATGTTCTTCGGGAAGAGGATTTCTACGAGGAAAACCACCGACGTATTTTTTCCGCAATCCGCGCGCTCCATGATCGGAACGTGACCGCCGATGTGATCACGGTAGGCGACGAGTTGGAGAAAGGCGGTCGTTTGGCGGGGCTGGGGGGGCGGGCGGCGCTTTTTGACCTGACCAACCTCGTTCCTTCCGCTCTCCATGTGGAACACTACGCCCGGATCGTTCGTGAAAAATCCCTCTTCCGTCAAATGATCGCCATCGCCCGAACGGTGGCCGACGAATCCATGTCTCCCACGGAGGAAGCTCAAGCGTTGTTGGACAGCGCCCAGCAACGTTTTTTCGTTTTGGCCCAGGACCGGGCCTCGAGGGGGATGGTCTCGGCCAGTGTGTTGATGCAAAGCGCCATCACCACGCTGGAGAAGCTGGCGGAATCGAGCAAATACGTGACCGGTGTTTCGACGGGGTTTTCCGCGTGGGACAAAATGACGTCGGGACTTCAACCCTCCAACTTGATTATCATTGCGGGACGGCCCTCCATGGGGAAAACGGCTTTTGTTCTGAATATTGCCGAACACGTCGCCATTAAGGAAAAAAAACCTGTGGTTTTCTTCTCCCTTGAAATGAGCGAGCAGGAAATCGGTCTTCGTCTCCTTTGCAGTCAGGCCCGGATCAATGTGCGGAGTGTTCGGGACGGGTTTCTCTCACGCAAGAGTTGGCCCACGATTACCAACGTGGCCAGCCAGATCGCTTCCGCCCCGCTCTTCTTTGATTTTTCAACGTCACCGTCCATCCTTGATATTCGAGGATCGGCCCGCCGTTGGGCCCACGAATTAAAACAGAAAGGCACGCCCTTGTCCTTGATCATTATCGATTACCTTCAACTTCTTCAGGGGGGCGGTCGGATGGAAAGCCGTCAGCAAGAAATCTCTGAAATTTCGCGGTCGATTAAGGGATTGGCGCGGGAACTGCAAGTTCCGGTCATCGCTCTGTCTCAGCTCAATCGTCGACCGGAAGACAAAGGCCGGGAAGGCCGTCCTCAACTGTCGGACCTTCGTGAATCGGGCGCTCTGGAGCAAGACGCCGACGTGGTGGCCGCGATCTTCCGAGAGGAAGTGTACAAGCGGGATGATCCGGATGTGAAAGGGAAAGCCAAATTGTTTGTTCTGAAACAGCGGAACGGACCGATCGGTGACATCGATTTGAATTTTATCTCGGAATTTACCAAGTTTGTCGATCCCGCTCCCGAAGGCGAAAACTTCTGAGCACGACGGTTCTTCCCGGCGGTCCTCCCTTCCCTATCCGACCCACTTGGGTGGAAATAGATCTGGACGCGTTTCGACATAATCTTTTGGCTGTGGCCGATCTCCTTCCTCGCCGGGTCAAAATGATGGCGGTCCTTAAGGCCGATGGGTATGGGCATGGGGCCACCCCTTTGGCGCAGGCCGCGAGGGTTCTCGGAACTCGGTTGTGGGGTTTCGGGGTCTCCAGTGTGGAGGAAGGCTTGGCTCTCCGGGACGGAGGATGTAAGGAAAACATTTTGATTTTAGGCAGTCTTTATCCTTTCGAGAGTTTCGACGTTGTATTAAAAAATGATTTGATCCCGACAGTGGCCAGTCGAGCGTCTGCTCTGGCCCTCGCGAGCCGGGCCGTTCAACGGGGGCGTCCGGCCCGCTGTCATATCAAGATCGACACCGGGATGGGACGGATTGGAATGTCCCCCGCCACGGCACGGGACGCTCTGGGTCCTTTCCTAAAAAATCCAGCGCTTCGTGTGGAAGGGATTTACAGCCATTTGGCCTGTGCCGATTCGGCATCTGCCACCACCCATCAACTCAAGTTGTTCGACCAAACAATTTCGGGTTTGAAGAGAGGGAGAGAATGTTTACTCCATGCGGCAAATTCGGCGGGGCTGTTGGCGCGTCCCGGTTCCCATTACGATCTGGTGCGACCAGGGTTGGTTCTTTACGGGATCCCTCCCTGGCCGGCCTTAAAACGAGTTGTTGATTTGCGCCCTGTTCTTGCGTGGAAAACCCGTATGGTTTTCATGAAGACGGTGGCTCGAGGGACGCCGCTCAGTTACGGGTGGACCTGGCGGGCCCGGCGCCGAAGCCGCGTGGCGACCCTTCCTGTGGGATACGCGGACGGTTACCGGCGGGCGTTATCCAACCGGGGGGAAGTGTTGGTGAGAGGCCGCCGCTGTCCCGTTCTGGGCCGGGTGACCATGGATCAAATTTTGGTGGATGTGACAGGTCGGCCTGGAGTGGATGTGGGGGAAGAGGTCGTCTTGATTGGGCCACAAGGGCGTGAACGGGTCACCGTGGAAGAGATGGCCGATCGATCCGATACGATTCCCTACGAAATTTTATGCGGTATTTCAAAACGTGTTCCGCGGTTGGTTCAGGGGAGATAATGTGAGACCCCTGCGAGTTCTTTTTCACATTTTTACGCACCGGGTTCTGGACCTGGCGGAATCGGTCGGAAGCGTGGCGGTTTTGCTGCGGAAGACTTTTTACTGGATTTTTAAGGCACGACTGGATGCTCGAAACGTATTCGGCCAGATGTATGAAGTGGGGGTTCAATCGTTCCCGGTCACCAGCCTCACGGCTCTCTTTACGGGAATGGTGTTGGCTCTTCAGACTGGGTTTTCTTTTCAACGTGTTTTTAACGAGCCGTTGTATGTCGGCAGTGTGGTGGGGTTGTCCCTTTTAAAAGAGTTGGGGCCCGTGTTGACGGGGGTGGTGGTGGCCGGTCGGGTGGGGGCGTCCATCGCGGCGGAAATCGGGACCATGAACGTCACCGAACAAGTGGATGCTCTTTACACTCTGGGAACCAATCCTGTTCGCTACTTGGTTGTTCCCCGGTTCTTGGCGTGTCTCGTCATGGTCCCGCTCTTGACCATTTACGCTGACGTGATCGGCATCGTGGGGGGGTATCTCGTGGCCCATTTCCGTCTCCACATCCCCTCGACCATTTATTGGGATGAAATAAAGGCGATTCAATTGGAGGACGCTTTTCACGGGTTGATCAAATCCGTGGCGTATGCTCTGATTATCGTTGTGACCGCCTGTTTTAAAGGGCTCCGAACAGGGGGGGGGGCGGAGGGCGTGGGGCGGGCCACCACGAGCGCCGTGGTGATTAGCATGGTCAGTATTTTGGTGAGTGATTATTTCTTGTCCGCCATCTTGGTTTCCCTGGGGATTGGATGATCCGCCTGGAGGATGTTCATCGTTCTTTTGGCCCAAACCGCGTTCTCCGAGGGTTGAGCTTGGAGGTTCGCGAGGGAGAAACTCTTACCATTATCGGGGGCTCTGGGACGGGCAAGAGCGTGACGCTGAAAATTATGGTGGGTTTATTGAAGCCGGATCGCGGACGCGTTTTTGTGGACAATAAAGAAATCACAGGAATGGACGAAGACGCGTTGGCCCAAGTCCAACGTAAGTTTGGTTTTTTGTTTCAGGGGGCCGCGTTATTTGATTCCCTGACCGTGGCCGAAAACGTTTTATTTGGGATTCGGCACCTGAAACCTGAAGAACTATCCCGGGGGGATGAAATCGTTTCTCGATGCTTGGGGTTGGTGGGTTTAAAATCGGAAGTGGCGGGGTTGAAACCCGCGGAACTTTCCGGGGGGATGAAAAAACGCGTGGGTTTGGCCCGGGCGATTGCCCACGAACCAGACTACATATTGTACGATGAACCAACAACGGGGTTGGACCCCATCATGTCGGACGTGATCAACGAATTGATCGTGGGAATTCGGGAAAAGATGAAAATTACATCGATTGCGGTTACCCATGACATGAAGTCCGCCTACAAGATTTCAAACCGCATTGCCATGATTTATGAGGGTCGCCTGGCGGCTGTTGGCACACCGTCAGAAATTCAGTGTTCGGAGGATCCGGTGGTTCAACAGTTTATTTCGGGTTCCGCCCAGGGGCCCATCCAAATGCCTGTGAGGTCTTACACGTAATGTCTCTGTCCACAGAAACCAAGGTGGGGTTGTTCTCCTTAAGTGGCCTTTTCGTTTTTGCCCTGGGGGTCATTGTTTTGGGCGATTTCCAGTTTCATGGGACATACCCTCTTTACGTCTATTTTGACAATGCCTTGGGTTTGCCCGAAAAAGGGCCGGTCAAAGTGGCTGGGGTGGAGGTGGGGCAAGTCGAACGAATTGATCTCGATCGCCAGCGGGCTCGGGTGAAAGTCCAGGTGCGAAAGGGCATCGAGGTTCATCAGGGAACCAAAGCCCAAGTGGCGTCCACGGGGTTTATCGGTTCGAAATATTTGGAGATGACGTTGGGGGATCCCGCCGCCCCCGTGCTTTCGCCCGGCGATTCCTTTGAAGGGACGCCGACGTTCACGTTCGATGACGTGATGTCGAAATTGGGCGCGTTTCTTAAAGAAGATCCTGACCAAGGCGCCGTCACGGACAATTTACGAGTGACGGTGGCCAATTTTCGGCGCGTGTCTCAGGCGTTGGCCGATTCCCTCGGCACCCAACGGGCTGAACTGACCGAGATCATCCGAAACATTCGTGACGCCTCGGCCCACGCGAAACACGTGGCAAGCGATCTTCGCGAAATCACCGGAGAACGAAAAGAAGACATCAAGATCGCGCTCGAAAAGTTTCGGTCCATTTCGGAGCGGCTGGACCAAATCACGGAACGTGTCCAGAAGGGTGATGGGCTCCTGGGTCGACTGGTGAACGATCCCGAACTCGGAAAGAATTTGGATCAAACCATGGCCAATGTCAACAAAGCCACTCACGATCTGAAAGGGTTCACGGGCCGAATCTCAGCCATCAAGATTTACTGGGATTACCGTCAACGGTATGACATGGAAGACCAGAAATGGAGGCCGGATTTGGGGATCACGATGGTCCCCCGGCCTGGGAAATACTATTACTTGGCCGGAAATAATTTGGGTGCCCGGGAAGATCGCTCTGTCCTGGGAACCGATCTGGAAAAAAAGAATACCATTACCGCTGTGATGGGCCATGACTTTGGTCCCGTGACGCTTTACGGTGGGGCGATTCGTTCCGCGGGAGGTGCGGGGGTGAGGGTTCGACCGTTCCCCAAAACCCACGCGTGGAATCGTCGGGTGGAAGGGGAAGCAGAAGCTTATAATTTCGGTCGCGATGAAATGATTCAGGGGCACCATTTTGATAAACCCGTGTATAACGTGGGGGCCCGTGTGAAGGCGATCGAACCCTGGCTCTGGGTGGGGGCGCAAATCGAAGATGTGTCGGAACGCAAGAATTTTAATGTAAACGCAAATATTATGTTCCGCGATGAGGATTTGGCGTTCCTCTTGGGTCTTGTGGGCTTGGCGCGGTAGGAGGGAATGATATGATTCAGGAAGCCCGAATCTATTCTTTAGCCAATGTGGGTGGTCAGGCGGTCTTGGTTTTGGAAGAAGTCAACGGGCCCCGTTTATTGCCTGTGTGGATCGGTTTGTATGAGGGCGGTTCGATCGGGATGGCCCTGGCCGGTCAAAAATTCCCACGGCCGCTGACTCACGATTTAATGTTGGAGTCGATAAAACGGTTGGGAGCTAAATTGGAGAAGATCGTCATCACGGGGTTGAAGGACAGTACCTTCTATGCCGATGTCTACGTGAAGCGGGACGCCCAAGAAATAGTGCTCGACGCTCGCCCTTCGGATTCCATCGCGTTGGCGGTGCGAGAAAACGCGCCCATTTTCGTTGACGAGACCGTTTTTGCCGCCTGCCCTGAACTGCTGAAGCCGATCACGGGGGGCGAGGTCGAAGATTTTAAAAAGAAGTTGGAAACCATGACCCCGGAAGATTTTTTTCGTGATTTAAAGAAAAAAGAAGGTGGCGAGGGCGCGCCAGGAACGGAGAAATAACGAGTCGTTTCGCTATGAAATTTATGGGGCTGAGTCTTCATCGGGACATTGCGTGAAAGCGCGGGGCCATTCTTTATTTGTTTGCAAGGAGTGTGGGGCCGATACACCTAAATGGGCCGGCCAATGCCCCTCCTGTTCTCAGTGGAACACCTTAGTTGAAAAAAAAGACGCATCCCGTTCTTCCTTACGGGGTCGGGAGGCCCGGGAGCCGCGCCGGTTAACTGATTTTTCTTCGGGGGTGACGCCCTTAACGTCCCTCCGGGCCGCCGACGTTCCACGTCGTCCGACAGGCTTGGGGGAATTTGACCGAATTTTAGGTGGCGGGCTCGTTCCGGGATCCCTGATTTTGTTGGGGGGGCCCCCCGGCATTGGGAAATCGACTTTGATGCTCCAAGTGGCGGACCGGTTGGCGGGACCCCAGTTCCCCGTCCTCTATGTGTCAGGGGAAGAATCCCCGGAGCAAGTGCGTGGGCGCTCGGTTCGGATCGGGGTGGAAAACCCGTCCCTCCTGTTTGCTTCGGAGACCGATTTAGGGAAAATTCTGGAGGCGGTGCGGGAAACGAAACCACGAGCCCTTGTTGTGGATTCAGTCCAAACGGTTCATAAGTCGGATTTGGGTGGCGCTCCGGGGTCGGTGGCTCAGATCCGAGAATGCGCCGCGGAATTGTTGCATTTGGCCAAAGGAGAGGGGTTAGGGGTCTTCCTTTTGGGGCACGTGACGAAAGATGGCGATTTAGCGGGGCCACGGGTCTTAGAACACATGGTAGACTCTGTTCTCTATTTTGAAACAGAGCGGGCCGACGTTCACCGGATTTTACGGGCCATTAAGAACCGTTTTGGACCCACAAACGAAATCGGTGTATTTGAAATGACCGCTCGCGGATTAATGGAGGTTACGAACCCTTCCGCTCTTTTTTTAGGGGAGAGAGAAGGTTTAGCACCTCCAGGGACGGCTGTCCTCGCGGCTCTGGAGGGGACGCGTCCGCTGATGGTGGAAATTCAGGCGTTGGTGGTTCGGACATTGTTTGGCATGCCCCGTCGGCAGGTGTCGGGGGTGGATTACAACCGGGCTTCACTCCTGATCGCGGTGTTGGACCGTCGGTGTGGGTTTCACCTCGATTCCCAGGATGTCTATGTGAAATCAACGGGGGGGATGGATGTTCGGGAGCCCGCGTCTGATTTGGCGGTTTGCGCGGCGGTGGCGAGCGCGGTTTTGGATCAGTCCCTTCCAGGAAAAACGATTTGGTTGGGAGAAGTGGGATTGGGGGGTGAGTTGCGATCGGTATCCCAGGTGGCCGAACGATTGTCAGAGGCCGCGAAGTTGGGGTTCACGAAAGCCATTGTTCCCACGAACGCCTTGCGCGGTCGTTCCGCCCCCATGGGCATGGACGTTCGGGAGGTGTCAAGTTTGAGCGAAGCGCTGCGGGCCGGTGGTTTGGCGCCCCCCGGCGCCTGATTTTTTATACATCACATTCATTCGGAGGGAAGACGTGATCATTCATATCATGAGAATACTGGTGGGGTTGGCTGGGCCGTTGATTGGTTACACGCAAATCTCGCGGGACGCGCAGGGTATCTTGATGGGACTCTTGGCGTCCGGTTTCATCATTGGCGTGGAACTGTTGGTGGAACGGATTCCGCTGGACGCGATTATCTCGGCGGTGATTGGGGCGGTGATCGGTTTGGTGGCCGCTCGTTTAAGTAATTGGGCTATTTTTCTTTTGGACAACGAACCGCTCTACGCCATCGCCCAAAAATACTCCCTCGTCACCCATTTCTTTTTGGCCGCGTTGGGGGTGATGATCGCCATTCAGAAACGATCCGAACTGGAACTCCTGGACCGGGACCTTATCGTTAAAGGCGGGAAAAAGAAATCGCTCACCACGTATCTTGTGGACACTTCGGTCCTGATTGACGGACGCATCGCGGATATTTGCGACACGAAATTTATTGCGGGCACCTTAGTGGTCCCCCGCTTTATCCTGCGAGAACTTCAAGCGGTGGCGGACTCCGGGGACGGTGCTAAACGGGCTCGGGGTCGACGGGGTTTGGACATCTTAGCGCGGCTTCAGGAAAATCCGGACATTCCGGTCCGGTTGTTTGACAAAGACTTTCCCGAGATCAAAGAGGTGGACTCTAAGTTGGTCGCCTTGGGTAAAGATTTGGGGGCCCGTGTGTTAACGACCGACTTCAACTTGAACAAAGTCGCGGCCCTTCAGGGCATCACGGTCCTTAATGTGAATGACCTGGCCAATGCCCTCAGGCCCGTCGTGTTGCCGGGGGAACCCATGACTCTTTTTGTTCTTAAAGAAGGCAAAGAGCGAGAACAAGGCGTGGCCTATCTGGACGACGGGACCATGGTGGTCGTTGAAGACGGGCGGCGGGCCATCGGTCAAAAAGTCAAAGTGACGGTGGCTTCTATTCTGCAGACATCCGCCGGTCGGCTGATCTTTGCGAAACTTCAAAAGGGGCCCATGGAGGTCTCTCCCTCCTCAGGTCCCGCGGAACAGGCGGCTCATCCGGACCTGTAAGTTTGAAAGCGGGGTCGTCGGCTGTCATTTTGGTCGCCGCGGGGGCTGGGCGGCGTTATGGACGGGAGAAGCAATTCCTCCCGCTTGGGGGACGGCCGCTCATTCATTGGCCGTTGCTGGTTTTTGATAATACACCTGAAGTGACGGAAGTGATTTTGGTGGTGGCGAAAGATCGGTTGGCCTGGGCGCGGCGGTTCGTGCATCGAGGACGGTTCAAAAAAGTCCGGGCCGTCGTTCCCGGAGGACGTGAACGGGCTGATTCTGTTCGCGCGGGATTGGCCGGTGTTTCTCCGTTGGTTGATGTCGTTTTGGTTCACGACGCGGCACGGGCCTTGGTTTCTCGGGACATCATTGACCGGGTGGCCGCGGCGGTTCGTCGATCGGGAGCGGCATTGGCGGCCCGTCCTGTGACCGATACCGTGAAAGTGGGTGTGGTGAAACAAAGCCGGGTCCATGTGGCCCGGACTTTGCCCCGGACGGGTCTCTGGTTGGCCCAGACCCCCCAGGGGTTTCGGGCGGACCTCGCTCGGCGTATTGCCCCGCGGCTCTCTTCCTCCTTAACGGACGATGTTCAAGCGGTCGAACGATTGGGTCTTCCCGTTGAAATCGTTTTTGGCGCCGCCCGCAATTTCAAAGTCACAGTCCCCGAAGATTTTGAGCTCTGTCGTTCGTTTTTTGCGCAAAAGAAAAAGATTCGTCGTGACGGTGGAAAGCGTTCCACTGTCCCCTTGGAGAAGAAAGCGATATGACAACCCTTGGTCTGGGTTACGACAGTCACCGTTTCGTCAAAGGACGCCCGCTGGTGTTGGGAGGCGTCCGGGTCCCCTTTGAAAAAGGGCTGGCCGGCCATTCCGATGCTGACGTGGTGTTGCACGCGGTGATTGACGCTTTGCTGGGGGCCGCTGGGATGGGAGACATTGGGACTTTTTATCCCGATTCCGACGCGCGGTGGAAGGGCGCAGACAGTTTAAGACTCCTGGAAGATGTCCACCGACGACTCCGCCGCCGATTTTCTGTTTCCAACGTGGATGTCACTCTTTTGGCCGAAGCCCCACGGATCGGTCCTTACAAAAACAGAATGCGCGCAAAAATGGCCCGTACGCTTCGGATTTCTGTTGACTGTGTGAATGTCAAAGCCAAAACAAACGAAGGTATGGGGTTTGTGGGCCGACGGGAAGGATTGGCGGCTCTCGCGGTGTGCGGCCTTCTTCCCAAATCAAAACAAAAAAAATGACCGCCCAGGAAATTCATTTTCACAACACGCTCACGGGGAAAGAGGACCTCTTTGTCCCCCTCGAACCCGAACGGGTGAAAATGTATGTTTGCGGTGTGACCCCTTACGACGAATGCCATTTGGGTCACGCCCGATGCTACGTAACTTTTGATTTTATCCGTCGAGCCCTTAAACGGTTGGGATACTCGGTCACGTGCGTGCAAAATTTCACCGACATCGATGACAAGATCATCCGGCGCGCTCTGGAGAAAGGGGAGGCGCCTTCGGTTTTGGCCGAGCGTTACATCGCCGACTATTTCGACAAAATGGACCGATTAAATGTCCTTCGTGCGGATGCTTATCCCAAAGTAACAGAGCATATCCCCGAGGTTATTGCTTTTATTGAGCGGTTGATGAGCAAAGCGTTGGCGTATGCCGTGGGGGGAGACGTGTTTTATTCTGTTCGGAAATTTCCTAACTACGGAAAACTTTCCAAACGGGATCCCGATGATCTTCGGGTGGGGGCCCGGGTTGAGGTGGACGGGCGCAAACAGGACCCTCTTGATTTCGCCCTTTGGAAAGCGGCGAAACCCGGGGAACCGTCCTGGCCGTCTCCCTGGGGACCGGGGCGTCCGGGGTGGCACATCGAATGTTCCGTCATGAGTTTGGCGGGGCTTGGGGGAGACACCTTTGATCTTCACGGGGGGGGGCAAGACCTCGTTTTCCCACACCACGAAAATGAGATTGCCCAGTCGGAGGGAGCCACGGGGAAACCCTTTGCACGGTATTGGATCCACAACGGATTCGTAACAGTTCACCAAGAGAAAATGTCTAAATCCCTGGGAAACTTTTTTACGTTAGGGGATATCTTTAAAGCCCACGATCCCCGCACCGTGCGTTTCCTTCTCTTAAGTCATCATTACAAAGGGCCCCTGGAATTTACTGATGATCAGCTGGCCCAGGCCCAAACGCAATTAAATGAAATAGAAGAAGGTCTTCAACGGATGGACGCTGTCCTTAAGAACCCCCTGGCCGTTCGCTCGAAAGAGGAAAAGGCCTTGCGCGTTCTTTTGGATGGATTTGATGCGGAAGTCGACAAGGCGTTGGCTCAAAACTTCAATTCTCCACGAGTGGTGGCGCTGATCTTTGACCTTTTGGGAGAGTTGAAGGTGCGTGTCGCTCGAGGGAAACCGGTCTGGGGGGACGGTCTGGTCCGTGGCGTGAATTTGGCGCGGAAAACACTCCGCGAGGTTCTGGGTATTTTGGAACCGGTTGATTCTCAACCTCCCGTTCTTTCCCCAGAGAACGAAGACGATATTGTGTTTTTGGTTGAGCAACGACAACAGGCTCGGCAGGCGAAAAATTGGCCGGAGTCTGACCGGTTGCGGGAGGCTCTTGCCGCGCGCGGGGTTATTGTTGAAGACACGCCTCAGGGGCCCCGCTGGTGGAGAAAATCATGATTGAAGAAGACTTGGTTTATGGAAAGCATCCTGTGACCGCGGCTCTGCGGGAAGGGCGTGTGAACAAACTTTGGCTTTTGCGGGGGCCGGGAGGGGACGCGGTCAATGAGTTGGTTCAATTGGCGAAGGAACAACGCGTTGTTTTTCAATGGGTGGACCGTCAACGGATAGCGGGGATCGCTCCTGGGGTGGTTCATCAGGGAGCTGTCGCCCGAGTGACCGCGCACGCGTACCAAACCCTGGACGATCTTTGGGCCCTCGGTCAACCGTCCCCCTTGTTGGTTTTGGACGGAATTACCGATCCCCACAATTTAGGAGCAATTTTGCGCAACGCGGCTTTTTTTGGAACAGGGGGCGTGATCCTTCCTCGCTGGCGCGCGGCGGGGATCACCGGTGTGGTGGCCAAGGCCGCGGCGGGAACCTTAGGAATGGTTCCAGTGGTTCAAGTGGCGAACACGGCCCAAACCTTGATTGAGCTCAAAGAAAAAGGGTATTGGGTTTACGGAGCGGACTCCGAAGGGGAACCTTGTGATCGTGGCGATCTGACGCTTCCGGTGGCGCTCGTCATCGGAGCTGAAGGCGAGGGACTCCATCGTTTGGTGCGAGAACGCTGTGATCACCTCATCGCTGTTCCCGGGGCAGGACGCGCTCCTTCCCTTAACGCGTCCTGTGCGACGGCGGCACTCCTCTATGAACTTTTTCGAAGGGATCGGGGGGTCCGGTCGCGCCCTTGATCACCCCTCTTTTCCAAATGGGGCGGCAAACCTCGAAGCGAAGGGGGATTCTTCTGCCCCTTGACCAAGAACGAAATTGACCTTAAACTAATGGGCGGTTTAAAAATCAATCCGTTCTCAATCGAGGTCTCTCTTTGCCGTTATTGATTCCGATTCTCAAGGTCCAGGAACTGACACCCGAGGAGCTTGATCCTCTTAAAGACGCCCTTCTGGCGCATCTTCGCTCCCAAAACACAGCGACGCGCGATCAGGTTGAAAAGAATTTTCATGTGACCCGAGGGGAACGGGTTCCTGCCTATGCTTTTACGCTTCAACTTCTTCTGGAAACGCGTGAGGCGGTTCCTCGTCCCTTTGTGAAACCGTTTAACGAGGAAGAGGCGCGTCGTATTCCTCCCGCCAGCGGGTCTCCAGCGGGCCCCGGAGTGGGCCTTCCGGACCTTTGGTCGTTTCCTTCCGAAGAGCGGATGGATTTTACTCTTCACGCGGATTCATATTTTCTTCCTGGGACCTTGTCTGTGGAGGATTGCCGGGATTGTTTTCAACAGGGAGAAACCGGCTGTAAGCCCTGTCTGGGGAAGGGGGTTGAGTCCTGTCCGACCTGTATGGGGGTGGGTCGACAACCGTGCGTCTATTGCAAAGGATCCGAAAAGGTTCCTTGTCTTCGGTGTGCCGGGGAAGGACGTCTCTCTTCCGGTGAAGTCGGGGGACGTTCCGCGGGGTGTGACGCTTGCGCGGGAAAAGGGAAGTTTCCCTGTACCCATTGCTCGGGAGGGAAATTAACGTGTCCTGCGTGTGGGGGAGGGGGAAAAAAGCCCTGCGTCAAATGTTTGGGACAAGGCAAAACGGTTTGCGCCTCATGCGGTGGGCAAAAAAAAGTAATTTCCGGTCAAGCGTTTCAGTCCGCGTTTAAGCCGGTGCAGGCGCGAAGCGCCTCCTTGGTGGAAAGGGGGCCTCGGGACGTGTTGGACCTGGCGCTCCAAAAGGCGGTGGATGTGGGGTCGTTATCTCTTGATATGAAAGAGAGTTTAGAGAAACAAGTGAAAGAAGCGGATGTCCCCACGCCTCTCCGAAACGCACTCAACGAGTTGGTGGAGAGGGAGAAGTCTTACCTTTCCCCGAACACGCGGGTGGTCAAACGCCGATTGGAAATGGTTGAAGGTTCCGTGGTTCGAATCAGTGGCTACTGTTCTGGGCAGGAGTTTGCCTATTGGATGTTACCGGGGACCACCCAACTCATTGCTGAAAAGGACCCACTGACGTCGTTTGGTGTTTCAGCGGCGACTTTAGCGGAAGAAGCCCGGGCACAGGGCGACTGGAAAAAAGCACTTTCCCAGGCCCGAGAAGCGCTTTCCTATAGCCCTGATCACGCCGTGGCACGCGACATTTTTCGGGCTTGGAATGGAAAAGTGATTCAAGACGTCGTCCTGGCTGGGGGATCGGGAGCGTTGATCGCCACCGTGGTTCAAGCCCTATGGTTTTGGCAAATTGAGAAAGGGTTGCATAAGACGGGCCCCTTTTTGTGGGCTTGTGGTTTACAACTTACCCTGGGTTTCCTTGGAGCCGGTGTTTTGGCGGCGATCCTTGTCAGGACCCGGAACTATTTTTCTCGAGGGACCGTCCTGGCTCTGGGATGTGCGGGGGTCTTTCTCTTGAGTACCGCTGCGGGGCAGTGGTCCACCCGGTGGCGCTCTGTTCGGGCCGCGGACCAAGCGGTTCTGGATCAGGAATTAAACACACACTTTCCTTACGGATATCCAGAAGTCTTTTTTGAACCTGATCTTGTTTTTCTTCAAAATCTTAACGACACATACAAAGGCACGCGGGTGGATCTCAACCCTCTCCAAGAGGCGTTGGCCCTTCAGCGCGCCCTTCAGGCGCGGTTGGTCGCCCAGCAAGCGGAGTTTAATGAAAAAGTGAAAGCGATTCTTTTGACGGGAGGATCGGGGGTTAAAAAGAAATACCAACTCACGAAACTTCGCAACCGCTATAGCCTGATGGGGGTGGATGTGACTCGAGCGGACGAAGCCCTCCAGGAGGATTTTACGGAGAAGGAAAATACGGTCCCCAAAAAAAGCAATCCCACGTCTCGCATTCAAATTCGGAGGGGGACTTCCTCTAAAGTAACACAAAAAACTTCGTCGCGAACGAAACCGCGAAAATCGTCTCAAGAAACGAAGGTTCGGTCCGGCGAATCGTTAAAGAATTTTCCTCCCACAGAACCGAAACAGCCCAGAGGGAAGACGTCGTCCTCCTCGTCAAAAAAAGCCTGGTGGGAGTGACGCCCGAAGGAGAAGGTGAGGCCGGCCCTGGGGGCACTTCCCATTGTTTCGGGGCACGTTCCGCGCACGGCCGTTGGCGCTTCAAAGAGGGGATGAGCGCGTTTTAGTGGGCAAATCCTTTTCTAAGGTTCTAAGGAAGGAATGGGAACAATAGGATTTACGTCAATCAACTCATCGATTCCCTCCCTTCCAAAGCCAAAAAGTTTAAAGAAATCCTCTTTGTACCCCGCCAGATCCGTCCAGCGTTCCACGTTTCGGGCGTTGACCAGATCCCAGGCGCGGGCCACTGAATTTTGAACGTCGGCCCGCATTTCCCAATCGTCGATTCGAATCCGGTTGGCTTCGTCCCGAGGGGGGGGGGTGTCGGCATACAAGTGATCGTTAAAAAGACGGGCCATTTGCTCCATGCAACCTTCGTGTAGGCCCCGGGATTTCATCGTTTTATAAAGGATCGAAATATAGAGAGGCATCACCGGGATCGCCGAGCTGGCTTGGGTCACCAACGCTTTGTTAACGGAAACGACCGCGCGTCCTCCGGTTCGGCCCAGACGTTGATTTAAATGAAGGGCCATGGTTTCAAGGTGATCTTTCGCACGGCCAATGGTCCCGCGTCGATAAATAGGTTCGGTGAGTTCCGGGCCCGCGTAGGAATAGGCCACCGTGGTCGCGTTCGGGGCCAGCAATCCTTCTCCCTCCAACGCTTCCATCCATAGGTTCCAGTCTTCTCCACCCATAACAGCAACCGTTTGACTGATTTCCGCTTGGGTGGCGGGGGCGATCGCCACGTCTGAAATTACCCCCGTTTGGAAATGGATTGTTTTTGAAGAATAGGGTCTAAGAATAGGTTTAAGGACAGACGAGAAGATTTCCCCGGTCTCGGGATGAACACGTCGGGGGGACGCCAGGCTATACACCACCAGGTCCACGGGCCCGAACGATTGTTTCAGAAGGGAGAGGGTCTTCTTTTTAATGTCGTTGGAAAAGGCGTCTCCGTTCACGCTGGCCGCTTGCAATCCGGCCGCGTGGGCTTCCCGTTCGAACGCTGCCGTGTGGTACCATCCGGGGGAAGCGGTTCGTTTTTCATCGGCGGGTTTTTCATAAAAAACGCCCAATGTTTTAGCTCCGTAACCAAAGGCCGCCATCACGCGGCTGGAAAGTCCGTAACCTGCCGACGCTCCAATAATAAGGACGTTCCGGGGCCCTTGCTTTTTTCCGGTCGATCGAGCGAGGGCGATTTGGTCCGCCACGTTTTTAGCACAACCGTCCGGATGGGCGGTCAGGCAAATAAATCCTTTGGATTGGGGTCGAATGATCATGGCTACATCCTCCAGCGAGATTTATTCATCCGATAAATCTTCTTCTCGTTTCTCGAATTTTCGGCGCAGGCTGTGGTCCAACTCTTTTTTGCGAAGCCGAATAAGTTTGGGGGTAATTTCAGCCAACTCATCATCTTCAATGTAAGCGATGGCCTGTTCCAAAGTAAAGATCCGGGGGGGTGTGAGTTGAACAATATCATCGGAGCCGGCGGCACGCATGTTGGTGAGCGCTTTCTTTTTGCAGGGGTTGACCACCATATCGTTTTCACGCGAATTTTGACCGACGATCATCCCGGCGTAGATGTCCATTTGGGGGGCAACGAAAAGAACGGAGCGTTCCTGGAGACTTTGCAGGGCATAGGACGTGGCCAGACCCGATTCTTTGGCGACAAGCACTCCCGCCGCCCGGCGCGTCGCGCCACTGGAACGGGGAACATAACCGTGGAAACTGTGGTGCATAAGTCCGGTTCCCTTTGTTTGCGCCAGAAGCTCTGCCTTAAACCCGATCAACGCTCTGGCCGTGATCACCCCTTCCAAGCGAACGCGGTGATGGCCATCCACGTGCATGTTTTTCATGGCCAGACCCCGTTTCCCGAGGTTTTCGATCACCACGCCCTGGTACGTTTGTTCCACATCCACCAACAAATACTCGGCCGGTTCGAGAACCTTTCCATTCTCTGTTTTTAAAATCACCTGGGGACGAGAAACGGCGAGTTCAAAACCTTCCCGTCTCATGGTTTCGATCAAAACCGATAAATGCAACTCTCCTCGGCCCGAAACCTTGAAGGTATTGAGAGCCATTTCTTCTACGTTCAGCCCCACGTTGGTTTTAAGCTCCTGTTCCAACCGTTCGCGCAGATGACGCGATGTCATGAACTTTCCCTCGCGACCGGAAAAAGGGCTGTCGTTGACCATGAATTCGATGGAAAGGGTGGGCTCATCAATTTCAAGCGGTGGCAAGGCTTGGGGGTTCTCGGCCGCGGCCACTGTGTCTCCCACGCGGGCCTCCTCCATTCCGGCGACCGCCACGATGTCTCCCGCTTGGGCGGAAAAGATTTCCCGTCGTTCCAGTCCGAAGAAACCATAGAGTTTCATGACACGGGCCGAAAGGGTGCGACCGTCCTGTTTCATGAGCGTTACGGCTTGGTTCTTTTCAATCCGGCCCGCGTGGATCATGCCGATGGCGATTCGCCCCACATAGCTGTTGTAATCCACCATCGTGGTGAGCATTTGGAGGGGGCTGTCCGGATCGGCCGCGGGGCCGGGAACATGGCGGACGATCGCGGCGAAAAGAGGCTGAAGGTCTTTGGAGGGCGTATGTAAGTCATCGCTGGCCCAGCCGTCTTTTCCGGAGGCGTAGAGGATGGGAAAATCCAGTTGTTCATCGGAGGCTTCCAAATCCACAAAGAGGTCGAAAGTGTTGTTGAGGGCTTTCGGGGGATCCGCGAAGGGTCTGTCCACTTTGTTGATGACCACAATGGGTTTCAGTCCCAGTTCGAGCGATTTTCTGAGCACGAAACGGGTTTGGGGCATGGGACCATCGAGCGCGTCGATTAAAAGGATAACACCGTCCACCATGGTCAAGATGCGTTCCACTTCGCTGCCGAAATCCGCGTGGCCCGGGGTGTCTACAATGTTGATGCGCGTCTCCCCCACTTGGACCGAAGTGCATTTCGCTAAAATGGTGATGCCCCGTTCCCGTTCCTGGGGGTTGGAGTCCATCAAACATTCCTGGGCCTGGTCTGCTTTGACCTTGAATTCCCCGGTTTGGCGAAACATGGCGTCAACCAAGGTCGTCTTCCCGTGGTCAACGTGAGCGATAATGGCGATATTACGAACATCGTTCCGACGTCGAAGCGACGTGTTCTTGAGTGGTGATGGGGTGGAGAGGTCCATGGGATCCTTAACAGCAAGTAAATTTCCCGTCCCGAGCCACTCATCGGCCCGATCGATTTTCTCGGCAATCGTGAAATAGAGAGGAGGGGAGGTCGAGTAAACGGGAACATTATACCACAAATCGTTTCCGAACATGCTTAAATAGAGGTTCAATGCCAAACGTATTTCATTTGATGAACCCATCGTTCCGCCAAGCGCCCTGGGTGACCGCTTTGACGACCTTTGGCCGGGACCTGGCTCAGTGGGCCTTGATTTCCCGTCAACATCCCCACCACACGGAAACCCTTCTGGATTGGGCTTTGAAAGTCAAGATCACTCGCTTGGTGGTTTGGGGAGGGGACGGAACGCTTCACCGGGTCGTTCAAGGGCTCTGGCGGCGGGGCGCGTTGGATCAAATGGAATTGGCGTTAGTTCCAGCGGGAACCTGCAACGATTTAGCGCGCTATTACGGTTTGTCCAAAGAAAGTTGGGGCCGATGGGAAGCGCCCTCACCCCAGGGCCGCCTCGCTTCACTCACCTTGGCCCGTGTCGCCTGGAAATCAGTCCCCGGTTCTCCGACCTTCGATGGGGAGGATGTATTCATCAACAACGCCGGGTTTGGCCGTCCGCGATCGTCGTATGAGAAAAAGGATCCTCCGTGGCGGGTTTTGCTTGCCATGGGCCCGATCGGGGTTACCGCCCAATGGACCGCTGGCCGCTTGGAAGGACGCTATTATTTTTCCTTGGCGGCGTCAGGCCCCTATTTTTCGGGGGGTCTCTATTTTGAGTCGGGGGTGTCTCCCGAAGACGGAAAGCTCCGGTTCTACTTGGTGCCGGCTCGCAACAAAGCGCGATTGGCGTTGCGGCTTCTTCGGGGACGGTGGGGCCGGTCCCTCTTTGACAGTAAAATAACGAAGATCACAACGGATCGCTTGAGATTCATCACCGACGTGCCGGTCTGGCCCCAGGTGGACGGTGAGCCCCCCTCGACGGCGTCGGCCCGCGAAATGGAATTTTCCGTTCTTCCCGAAAAAGTCAAACTGTGGGTGACCCATTGATTCGGGCTTACATTGATATTGAAACCGATGAGGGGCGGCGCTTGACCGTGGTGGGTGTCTTTCGTCCGGACCGTGGATGTCGTCAGTGGGTGAGGCCGAACTTTTCTCGAATGGAATTATTAAATTTTCTCAGTGGGGTGGAGTGTTTGATGAGTTACAATGGGGCTCGCTTCGATTTGCCGGTTCTTAAGGATCAGCTTCGTGTGGACTTGGACTCCATGTTTTCCCACCGTGACCTGATGTTGGATTGTTGGGCCCACGATCTCAAGGGCGGATTGAAAAAAGTGGAGAGGCAGCTGGGCATTCATCGGGACAGTGAAGGAATCGATGGGTTAGCGGCCATCCGGCTCTGGCACGCCTCACGCCGAGGGGAACCTGACGCTTTGGAAACACTGCTCCGCTACAATCGGGAAGACGTTGAAAATCTGGAAGCGTTGGCCTTGAAATTGGGTGTGGTCATGGCGGACGTTGCGGTTCTTTCAGGAGGAAAACAATGTCCATGAAACTGTTGGATGGAAAAGCGGCTGCGGCCCAGGTGTTGGCGGGGGTTGGGGAGCGTGTGAAGGTTTTGGTGGGACGAGGGCTGACCCCGGGGTTGGCCACGGTGTTGGTCGGGGAAGACCCCGCGTCACAGGTTTACGTTGGACAGAAGATTAAAAAGTGCGAAGCGGCGGGAATGGTTTCCATTCACGTTCCGTTGCCCGCCACGATTTCGCAGCAGGGACTGCTGAACGAAATCCATCGGTTGAATCGGGACCCCCGGGTCCATGGGATCATCGTTCAGCTTCCTCTCCCGAAAGGTTTGAATCCGGAAGCTGTCCTTTTGGCATTGGATCCCGCCAAAGACGCGGACGGTCTTCACCCCGCCAACCAGGGGCGATGGATGCAACTCAAATCCTGGAAAGACGTTTTAGCTTCGGGGGTTCCCTTGCCGTGTACTCCGGCGGGGGTGATGGAATTGTTGCGCCAAAACGATGTCCCCATCGCTTGGCGGCGGGCCGTGGTGGTGGGGCGTTCCAGTTTGGTGGGGAAACCCCTGGCCATGATGCTCTTGGCCGCGGACGCCACGGTGACCCTCGCCCATTCCCGCACCGACAAGTTGGAGGAGGTTTGTCGTCAGGCGGATATCCTTGTGGCGGCCATCGGGTCCCCGAAGTTTGTGAAAAAAGAGTGGATCAAACCCGGGGCTGTTGTTGTGGATGTCGGAATGAACCGAACAGCGGACGGTTTGTTTGGCGACGTGGACTTTGCGGGGGTTCGGGAAGTGGCTGGGGCGCTGACCCCCGTCCCGGGGGGGGTGGGCCCCCTGACGGTGGCTTTTCTTCTTTCAAATACGGTTCAAGCGGCTGAAAATCAGTTATCATAGGCGTGACTCTTGATCAACGGGAGGTGTGTATGAAAGGCAAAGTGAAATGGTACAACCGGGTGAAGGGCTATGGGTTCTTGGTACCGGAAGATGGAAGCCCTGAAGTGTTTGTCCACCATTCCGCCGTTGAGGCGAAAGGGAAAGATAAGGTACTTGTGGATGGGCAGGGTGTGGAGTTCGAAGTGGCTCAAGGGCCGAAGGGACCCGCCGCCGCAAACGTAAAGCCTGAGGCGAAACCCGCCCCCTCCGCCTAAACTTTATGAGCGACGCGGTCCCCCCGTTGCCCTCGGTTTTGGGCGGTGGGGAGGGCTTGTCGTTTCCAAAAGGATTCAGATTTTCATGAGCCGTATTCGATGGGGCGCCTTCGGTGGCATCGAAGGGTTGCCCCTCATTATTGTTTTTTCAAACGTTCTCGTCTTTTTGTTCAACCTTCTTCACCCGGGGCTGATCGGTCTCCTCAATCTTTCTCACGATGCTCTGTGGGAGGGACAATGGTGGCGTCTGGTCACCTTTGTTTTTGTCCCTCCGTTTACCTCTGCCTCTTCCTTGGGATCTCCCACCGTGATGAGTGTCGTTTTGATGTTTGTCTGGTTTTTGTTTCTTCACACCATGGTGACCGCCTTGGAGCACGCGTGGGGATCAGGACGGTTCACGGTTTATTTCCTGGTGGGTGTGGTGGCCACCGCGTTAGTAGGGCTTCTGCCTTTGGCGGGACCTTTAACGAACGGATACCTGCAAGCCAGTTTTTTCTTGGCGTTCGCGACATTGTTTCCTCACGTGGAAGTTCTCCTCTTTTTTATCGTTCCCGTTAAAGTCAAGTGGCTGGGCTATTTTACTTGGGCGATGCTCGGGCTGGGGTTTTTGTTGGGAAGTGGGTTGGTCCGTCTCACAATCCTCGCGGGCTTGGTTAATTATTTTCTGATTCTGGGTCCGGATTTGTGGGATCAGGTGCGTCTTCGGTGGGAGACGTTTCGAAACCGTCGACGGTTTCGAAACTGACAGCGATTTCCTCTTCCAGTGGGGGCAAGGGTTGTGGTGTCTTTTTGTCGGTTTTAAACGTTTGAATTTTTGACAAATACGTGTCTTCGTCCCGGCGCAAACTGCCCCGTCGATCCGTCGCCCGTCGC
Source organism: Elusimicrobiota bacterium (assembly GCA_016788905.1). Lineage (NCBI taxonomy): Bacteria > Pseudomonadati > Elusimicrobiota > Elusimicrobiota bacterium. The sequence goes on along the minus strand of JAEURZ010000002.1, from coordinate 28,737 downwards.
GTGTTTGGCTGACGCCGGTTTTTTTGGGGGGGGTCTTTTTTTAAACGACGCCGGCGCAGTCGCCGTTCTGTGTTCCGGCGCTCTCCGAGTCGTTTGTCCGTGGGTTTCTTTTTTCTGGTCATGGCGTTTCGCCCTCTTATGTATCAAAACAAACGGCGTGCCGCTAGCCCGGAATCTTCAGTTGGGCGCGAGGACCGGCCAGGCTCAGAGAGCCTGGCACCTGAGGCGGCAGAGCCGCTGATGCGAGACGGAAAAGACGGGCTTTTTTACGAACAAAAAAGTGCAGGTCGTAGGCCGCTCCCACGCGGCACTTCCGCTAGCGCGGTCGCGGGGACTACGGACAAACTTTTTTGTGAAGGAAAAAGGTCCGGATTTTTCGTCGGATCCCGCGATCCACCTGAAGATTTCGGGCTAGAGCAACCCCTTGATTTATTTTGACACTTCTTGTATGTCTTTGGTAGACTTCAGACTTTGGACCCCTGGTGGAGATCTCACCGGATCGTGGTGGGTTAGAATTTCGGGAGGCGCGTTGAAGATTCGCTCCAAAAATTTAAAGACCGCTTTCGGGGGCACCCAGTTGGCTGTGTCGGTGTTGTTGGGGCTTTACGTGGGGTATCGAATGGACGCGCGCTGGGAGACGGGGCCTTGGTTGCTGTTGGCTGGGGGGGCTTTGGGATTGGCGGGTGGGCTGTTCAGCTTTCTTGCACCTTTTTTCAATAACCGTTAGAGGGGGACCATGGCAACCACTCTGCAGGCTCTCCGGTGGTGGGCCACGGGGACCTTGATCGCGGTGGCGTTGGTCGGTGGAGGGATCGTGGCCCTTTTCCCTTTGGGCCGACCGATGGTCTGGGGGGTCGGTGTGGCGGTTCTCTTGGTGGTTCCCAGTTACTGGTCATTATCGCTCACGCTCCGGCTTTCCAACCCCAAGTTTTTTGGGGCGTTCGTGGGGGGTCTGTTGGGTCGGATGGCGGGCCTCGGGGTGGGAGGGGCCGTTGTTTGGTGGCATGAGCCCTCACTGGTGGTGCCCTTTCTTCTGGCCGCGGTGATCGGGATGGTGGGGTTGTCGTTTATTGAATTGTTTTTCATTGGGAGACAAAACAGGTTGACGATTTGAACTTCGTTCACACGCTCGAACACCATCTACTGGATCATGTCCTCCTCCGCGTTTCGGCGGGAGAGACCTTGTCTTTTCTCTTAACCAAACACCTTCTCCTGATGTGGATTTCCGCCGGATTAGCCGTGCTCGTCCTTGTCTCCGCGGGGCAGATGGCGCGGCGGGGGATGCGAAATCGGTTTGTGTATTTTGTCGAAAGCATGACGGTTTTTGTGCGCGATGACATTGTTCTTCCCAATATAGGGGAAGAAGGTCGACAGTATCTCCCTTATTTTTTATCGGTTTTCTTTTTTGTCCTGTTTATGAACCTTTTGGGAATGGTTCCGGGGAGCGCGACTCCCACGGGGAACATCGCTGTGACGGCTTCTCTGGCGCTTTGCACTCTTTTTATGATCAATGTGGCGGGAATGCGGGCACACGGGGTGGTGGGGTACGTGAAGAGCTTGGTCCCCCATGGAATGCCGGTTTGGCTTTTGCCGCTCATGTATCCCATTGAATTGCTCGGACTCTTAACGAAAAGTTTTGCGCTCTGTATTCGGTTGTTTGCGAACATGATCGCGGGGCACATCGTCATCCTGGCCTTTTTGGCGCTCATTTTCCTTTTCGGAAAACTTTGGGTAGCGCCCATGTCCGTTTCTGCGGCGTTGGGGATCAACCTCTTGGAAATTTTCGTGGCGTTTCTGCAGGCCTATATTTTTACGTTGTTGTCCGCGATTTTTGTTGGTTCAGCTGTTCATTCTCACTAACGCGTCGTTGTCCTTCGAGGTGGTTCAAGTGAAGGGTTGTTGACCGAAGGGCGCGGCGCGAAACTCGGAAGGAGGAAACACATCATGGAAGCTCAACAGTTGGTACAAAGCAGTCAGCTCTTTTTAGGGCTGGGATACATTGGGGCGGGGTTTGGCGCGGGACTGTGTTTGTTTGCGGCGGCTTCGGGTATCGCGCGGTTGGCCAGCGCGGCTTTGGAAGGAACCGCCCGTCAACCGGAAGCCGCTGGAACATTGCGGACCTCGATGATCATTCCGGCCGCTCTCATCGAAGGGCTCGCGTTTTTTGCCCTGGTGGTGTGTTTGCTCCTTGCGCTCAAAGTCCCCGTGGGTCACTAGCGTTTAGAGGAAATTCACGTGGATAAGCTTCTTCATCCTGAAATCGGTCTGATGATTTGGACCGTGATCACCTTCGCGGCCCTGGCGTACGTCCTGGCGCGGTTTGCCTGGAAGCCCATCTTGGCCGCCTTGGACAACCGGGAGGACAGTATCCGGCAAAACATTCAATCCGCGGAGACCTCTAAAAAAGCGGCGGAGGAGCTTCGTCAGGAGTATGAGTCTCGATTGGCGGGGGTGGAAGCGAAGGCCCGGGAGCTGATGAGCCAAGCGGAAGCCCAGGCCCGAAGCCTCAAGGACGATCTGGTGCGCACGGCTCACCAGGAGAGTGAAAAGCTGCTGGAAGAGACCCGAAAAAAACTGGCGGACGATGAACGTCGCCTGGCGCGTGACCTTCGGGCGGAGATGGCCCATCTTTCCCTTCGTGCGACGGAAAAAATGCTCCGGCGTGGGTTGGATAAGCCGTTCCAGGACCGGCTGGTGCAAGAGGCTCTGGGCGACTTCGAAAAATGGACCGCCGAAAAAAAATGATTCCGTTGCCGCTTCGGCCATGTTAAAACTTCAGGATCGGCCCGTGGCCGCGCGTTACGCGCGGGCTCTTTTCGCCGTGGCCAAAGTCCAGGGCCTTGTGGAACCCGTGCGCGGGGATCTCGCGCGGTTGGATGAGGTCTTGGTCTCTTCCCCGATGCTGAACGTCGCGCTCCGGGATCCCCGTGTTTCGCCGGAAGCCAAGCGAAGTGTGATCCAAAGTGTTTTTGGGCGCTTTTCTCCTGTCCTTGAGCGGTTTATCGGGATCCTCCTGGAAAAAAAACGCTGGGACGCTTGGCGGGAGATTCTTCCCGTTTACGAACGCCTGGCGAACGAAGAGGGGGGCATCCTGGCGGTCCAGGTGACCACCGCAACGGGTCTGACGAAAGAAGAAACCGCCCAAGTCCAACGGTCGCTGGAAAAAAGTTGGGGTGGACCGGTCTCCCTTCAATCCCGAGTCAGTGAGAGCTTACTCGGGGGGATGGTTCTTCAGGTGGGGGACCGGGTCTGGGACAACAGTTTAAAAGAACAGATGGAACACCTGCGCGAGGTGTGGCTCGCCGGGACGACGCACTAGCAACCGCGGGGCTGTCGGGCCCGCGTAACGAACCAAAAAAGGAACGTCACCCTATGTCGATTCAACCGGAAGAAATCACACGTATTTTAAAAGAACGGCTGGAAGGGGTTTCCCTTTCGACGGAGACGAAGGAAGTGGGGTCTGTCCTGCAAGTGGGCGATGGGATTGCCCGTGTTCACGGGTTGGGGAATGCGGTGGCGGGCGAAATGTTGGCTTTTCCCCACGGGGTGGTGGGAATTGTTTTGAATTTGGAACGGGAAAGCGTCGGGGTGGTCCTTTTGGGGGAGTCCACCCTGATTAAGGAAGGGGACGAAGTTCGTCGGACGGGTCGTATCATGGAAGTGCCCGTGGGAGACGGACTGATCGGGCGCGTTGTGAACGCCCTCGGTCATCCTATTGATGGGAAGGGCCCCATCCCGTCCGCCAAGGCCCGTCCCATCGAGGTGGTGGCCCCTGGCGTTGTGGAACGCCAACCGGTGCGCGAACCCCTGCAGACAGGGATCAAAGCCATTGACGCCATGATTCCCATCGGGCGAGGTCAACGGGAACTCATCATTGGAGACCGGCAGACCGGAAAAACAGCCATTGCCATTGACGCCATCATTAACCAGAAAAACGATCCTCATCGGCCCATTTGCATTTACGTGGCCATCGGGCAAAAGCAATCCACCGTGGCACAAGTGGTGCAAAAACTGACCGATCACGGGGCCATGGAGTATACCGTTGTGGTGGCCGCCACCGCCTCGGAACCCGCTCCCCTTCAGTATGTGGCCCCCTATTCGGGGTGTGCGATGGGAGAAGAATTCATGTGGGCTGGCAGGCCTGTCCTGTTGGTGTACGACGATCTTTCCAAACACGCGGCCGCTTATCGGCAATTGTCTCTTCTCCTCCGCCGACCTCCGGGCCGTGAAGCTTTTCCAGGCGACGTGTTCTATCTTCATTCCCGCCTGTTGGAGCGGGCGTGTAAGTTATCCGACAAAAACGGGGGAGGGTCCATCACGGCGCTTCCGGTGATTGAAACCCAGGCGGGGGACGTTTCGGCTTATATCCCCACCAACGTGATTTCTATTACGGACGGCCAGATTTATTTAGAGGCGAACTTGTTCTATTCGGGGGTACGCCCGGCTGTTAACGTGGGGCTCTCCGTGAGCCGCGTGGGAGGGAGCGCCCAAGTCAAGGCCATGAAACAGGTGGCTGGAAAGCTCCGCTTGGATTTGGCTCAGTACAATGAATTAGCGGCTTTTGCTCAATTCGGTTCGGACTTGGATAAGGCGTCCCAGGCCCAATTGGCCCGAGGCCAGCGATTGGTGGAGATCCTTAAACAAGGGCAGTACGAGCCCCTTTCTGTGGATCGGCAAGTGGCTCTGATCTTCGCCGCCACCAATGGGTTTTTGGATGACCTTCCTTTAGAGGTCCTCCGAAAGTTCGAGGCAGAACTTTTTCAGTTTTTAGATAAAGAGCGTGCCGCTGTGCTGAAGAGCCTCCAAGAGAAAAAAGTGTTAGATGACGTCCTGAAATCCGAACTGATGCAGGCGGTCACCGAATTCAAAGGGCGTTTCCGCGTTTAGTCGACTGTGCCCTCTCTGCGCGAACTCCGTCGTAAAGTGAAAAGCGTCAAGTCGACGCAACAGATCACCAAGGCCATGAAGATGGTGGCGGCGGCCCGACTTCGGCGGGCCCAAGGACGCATCTTGGGAGCGCGGCCTTTTGCTAATAAAATGACAGATTTATTGGCGGACGTTTTGTGGCAAGTGGCCGATTCCAATGGGGATGGGATCCTGAATGCTAACGAATTGCAGCATCCGTTGCTCTACGGAAATCCCCAGGGTCCGAGGGGCCTTCTCCTGATCACGGCGGACCGTGGTTTGTGCGGAGGGTTCAACACCAGCTTAATCAAGAAAAGTCTGGAATTCTTGAGGGAAAATAAGGAAGAATCAGTGGAGTTGATGACCGTGGGTCGGAAAGCCCGGGATTATTTTCGACGGGTGGGCGCAAAAATTCGTCATGAATACGTGGGGATTTTTAACCAGCTCACCTACAGTCAAGCGGAATTGATCGGTCAGGATGCCATGAATTTTTTTATTAAGGAACGGGCGAAAGACGTGACCTTGGTGTATACAGAGTTTAAGTCGGCGATTCAACAAAACGTCGTGGCGACCACTCTCCTCCCCTTGACGCCCCCGGTCCGACCGGTGGAATCCCAGCGGACCGCGCCGTTTATTTACGAACCGGCGCGAGCCCAGCTCCTCGAGGCTCTTTTTCCTCGCTACTTAAAAGCCCAGGTGTTTCGATCTCTCCTGGAATCTTACTCTTCTGAAATGGGCGCCCGGATGACCGCCATGGAAAACGCGTCCAAGAACGCCCAGGAATTAATCGCTGGACTGACTTTAACGGCCAACAAGATTCGTCAGGCCGCGATCACGAAGGAAATCTCCGAGCTGGTGGGTGGCGCGGAAGCCGCGATGCAATGACCGATAACAACCGGTGGATCGCCAAAAATTTCGGGAATTTAGTGGATCGCTACGGGGGGCGGTGCGTGGCGGTTTCTGGTGAGCGTGTTGTGGCGGTGGGGACGCGACTGGAGGTGGTGGAACGGCAAGCGCGCGCTTGGGAGCGAAAAGGAGCTGTTGCGGTTGTGCGAATTCCCGACGCGGCGAAAATCGGCCAGGAATTTGATCCGGTTCGACTATTCCGTTTTTCGTGAAACCAAAGCCCCGGTCATCCCGGTGGAGTTTCGGGGACGGGACCGTTGGCACAATTTGTGGGTATACGTGGATTCTGGGGCCAGTCTCAGTATTTTGCATTCGTATGAAGCGCGACGGTTAGGGATTAGTCTTCGGGGGTGCCGAAAATTTTACATTGTGGTGGCGGGGGATCGACGGATCCCGGTGTACGTGAAGAACCTGAAAATGCGGTTGGGCCGGCGGGTCGTCACGGTGGAAGTGGGGTTTTGCGGTGCCCTGGGCGGCGCCTTCAACTTGTTGGGCCGCAAGGGTGTCTTTGATAAATTTCGTGTCTGTTTTGACGATCGAAAAGAAACAGTTTCTTTTCACTGAGACTTCAAGGAGCGTGCAATGAAATATTTAGGTTTACTCATTCTTTTGGCCGTGGTGCCCGCTCACGCGGTGTGGTATGGGGCGGTGGGAAAAGCGTCCCCGCGGGATGGGCACGCGTTGGAGTTTATCTACGACACGGGTTCTCGCGATTTGAAAGAAGACAACGTCAACAGCGAACAAAAGTTGAGCGCTCATCGTTTTACCGCACAATACGCCCGCGGGTTGGGCCAGGGGTTTGAATTTCTGTTGCGCGGGGTCCCCATGACGTCACGGATCAATTTTGCAGGTTCTTCCTTAAACCCCGACGTCTGGGGTGTGGGGGGCGGGTTGCATTGGGCTCCCCTAGAACCGTTGGGCCCGGTGCGTTTGGGTCTTCTGGCGACGGTGGATTATTACGATGGCCGGAAGTCAAACCAAGATAAATTCAATTGGTTGGAACTGGGGTTAGCGGCGGGGGCCACCTACGCTTTGCCCTTGGATTTCAACGCAACGGGAGGCGTTTCCATGTTGAAAGCAGACGTCAACCGTGAAACGAATGGAACCAAAAAAGATTATTCCCTTTCAAAAGAAGTGGGAGGATTCGTGGGGGCGGGATGGGCGCCAAACGACGCCTGGAACGTGTCCACGGAATATCATTTCGGTAACGAGCGGGTGTGGGGACTTTCGGCCCGCTACAACTTTGAGTGAAGAGGAGCGCGCGATGAACGTCGGAAAAGTGGTGCAAGTCATTGGGCCCGTGGTGGACGCTGAATTCCCGGCCGGGGGCCTGCCGGCGATCTACAACGCGGTCAAAATTAAGGTCGAAGTCGACGGAGCCAAAGGGGAAACCCGAGAACTGACCGCGGAAGTCGCTTTGCATTTGGGTGACAACACGGTGCGACTCATTACGTTGGGACCTACGGATGGGTTACGCCGGGGTGCCGTGGCGGAAGACACTGGGGCGCCGATCTCTGTCCCGGTGGGTAAGGCTTGTCTGGGGCGTCTCATGAACGTGTTGGGTGAACCGAAAGATTATCGAGGGGAGATCTCGGCGAAAGAAACTTTTCCCATCCATCGCCCGACTCCGGCGTTCACAGATCAAGAGACCACCCCGCACATTTTCGAAACGGGGATTAAGGTGATTGACCTTCTGGAACCCTACATGAAAGGGGGCAAAGTTGGTTTGTTTGGTGGTGCGGGTGTGGGAAAAACCGTGGTCATCATGGAACTGATCAATAACGTGGCCAAGCAACACGGAGGCGTTTCCGTGTTCGGAGGCGTGGGGGAACGAACACGAGAAGGAAACGATTTGTGGTTGGAAATGCAACAATCCAAACTTTCCGACGGAAACACAGTCCTTTCCAAGACCGTCCTGGTTTATGGCCAAATGAACGAGCCCCCGGGGTCCCGTCTTCGTGTGGCCTTGACGGCACTCACGCAGGCGGAATATTTTCGTGATCGAGAAGGACAAGATGTTTTACTTTTTATCGATAACATTTTCCGGTTTACCCAGGCGGGGTCTGAAGTCTCTGCTCTTCTGGGCCGGATGCCATCGGCCGTGGGGTATCAGCCCACGTTGTCAACCGAAATGGGTGAACTTCAAGAAAGAATTACGTCCACCAAGAAAGGGTCGGTCACCAGCGTGCAGGCGATCTATGTCCCGGCCGACGACTTGACCGATCCCGCCCCGGCCAACGCTTTTGCCCATTTGGACGCGACCACCGTTCTTTCTCGGCAGATCTCGGAACTGGGAATTTATCCCGCGGTGGATCCTTTGGATTCCACGAGCCGCATCTTAGATCCCAAAATTGTTGGGGAAGAACATTACGCCACCGCCCGTGCGGTTCAGCGGATTCTCCAACGCTACCGCGATCTTCAGGACATCATTGCTATTTTGGGAATTGACGAACTCTCGGAAGACGATAAGATTCTTGTCGCGCGAGCGCGGAAAATTCAGCGGTTTCTTTCCCAACCCTTCCACGTGGCCGAACAGTTTACAGGCATTCCCGGGCGGTATGTGACGCTGAAAGAGACCATCCGGAGTTTCCGTGAAATGGTGGATGGTCAATGGGATCATTTGCCTGAACAGGCGTTCTACATGGTGGGGGGCATCGACGAAGTTGTTGAAAAAGCTAAAACGTTGCAATAAAGGAGATTTTCATGGATAACGAACAACCGTTACTTGATTCTTTTTCGCTGACCCCCGCGCGTTTTTGGCAGGGCGCTGTTGACCTTTTTCGGTCTCCTAAAGAACTCCTTCGGTCCATGACGAAAGAGGGAGGGTACGGAAAACCGATCGTTTACGCTCTTCTCTGGCAATACGTGGCCGCTGGGTTGGCCCTTCTTATCACATTCATTCGACCTCTTCCGACTCCTTGGGGTGTGATGGGAAACGTTCTAACCTTTTTATTGACGCCGCCCTTGTTGATCTTGGTGGGGTTTCTCTTCGCGGCCGTCATTTTTGTTGTTTGGCACTTGATGGGGTCCGTCCATGGATTTCAGACGTCGTTCCGGTTTTGGGCTCTCTTGGCGCCTCTTTCTGTTGTGGGGGTTCTTCTCCGGCAGGTTCCCTATTTGGGCCTTGTGGTGACGGTGTTCTACGTTTACTTACTGGTCACGGCGTCCATCGAAATCCACGCCATTCGGCCCACCAAAGCGTGGACCGTCTGGGGTGTGCTCTTCTTGGTATTCACGCTCCTGCTGATTGTGGCCGGGGTGGTGGGAGCGGTTCGGGGACGGATGCCGTCCCTCCAGAACGGTTCCCCTTCGTCCATGGGAAGGCCAGCGGGAATGCCCCTGCCGCCTCCGACGGGTCCCATGATGAATCCTGAGGAACTTCAAAATAGAGCAAAAGCGGAATTTGAGCGGATGAAGAGAGAATCAAAGCCTCCCGCTCCTGACCTCAAAAAGGGAACCCAAAAACGCTAGTCTTATGAGTAAACGAATTTCTCTTTCCATCGTTACCCCGGAACGCCCCACATGGGAGGGCGACGTGGACGCCTTGGTTGTTCCCGCCCATGAGGGGCAGCTGGGGATTCTTCCCGGGCATGCTCCTTTATTGGCGCAGCTCCACCCCGGAACGGTGGTGATTCGTCAAAAGGGCGAAGAGCCCCGCCTTCTGGCGGTGTCCGGAGGGTTCGTGGAAGTGACAGCGGCGGGGGTTTCCCTTTTTGCTGAAACAGCCGAAATGGCCGAGGAAATCGATGCGGAACGCGCCCGCCAATCGGCGGAAAAAGCAAAAGCCGTTTTGAAACACAGTCATGAAGAAAAACTGGATTCCGGGGCCATTGCGGCCTTGGAAAGAGCCCTCGCGCGACTCCGCGCCGCCGAAGCGGTGGCCCGACGTCGCCCTCCCCGTAGTAGCGCCTCCAACCCGAACAATAAATAAAATTTACAAAATGTTTACAATTTCTTAAGGGAGTCTTTCGCTTCCTCTATGTAAACTTTCCTCAGGGTTCTGTGTTCCTAGTGGAGAGGGGGAAGCCATGAAAAAAGTTTTGGTTATTGAAAAGGATACGGTGACTGCTCGCAGGATGAACGCGCTCTGGGAAGTCGCCGGGTATGAGGGGCGTGTGGCCACTGATTTGAGTCGAGCGGCATTTGAAGCCTGTCAGTGGAAACCGGATTTGATCACGCTCAATATGGATGGACTTGAGATGGAGGGGAGGGAGGTCCTTCTCCAACTGCAATCACGACCCCAAACCAGCCGAATCCCGGTGGTCCTGTTTTCCAATAAACAGAAAACCGCCATCCCGGAAGCCCTTCGTCTCGGGGTCCGCACTGTGGTGGAGAAGTCCATTCGTTTTGATGAACTTCTTGAAAAAACGCCGGGCTTTTCTCCGGTTACAACCCCCTGAAATTTTTCCTCGCCCAGCACCTCCCAAAATTTCCTACAATTCGGTTGTGAGAAAGTTGATTGGTTTTGTCATGTTTCTGTCTTTAATCACGGCTTGCCGACAGCAGGAGATGCAATCCTATTCTGTTCCTAAAGAGGCGGACGTTGCGGTTGGCTCGTCAGGAGAGTCTGGATCCGGTGCTCCCCTTCTGCTGGACAATCCTCCTCCGCTGGATTCCCATTCGTTACCTGAGGGGCATCCGCCTCTTTCAGGAGGCCTTCCTCCGGGACATCCCCCCCTTGGTGCTATTGGGGAGATGACGATGGAAAACGCGGTCGCCCAGGGTCTGACCCCACCTTCTGCTCCGACCGGGGAGGTGACGTGGGTGGTCCCGGCGGGGTGGATCGAGAAACCCGGTTCCGGGTTCCGATACGCGACCTTTTTTGTTCCGGGGCCGGGGGGTCTGATGGGGGAACTTTCTGTTACGGTTCTTGAAGGCGACGCGGGAGGGCTTCTCTCTAACGTGAACCGATGGCGAGGGCAGATTGGGTTGTCGGGTTTGACGGAGAGTGAAATGGCCGCCCATTCAAAAAAAAATCAATTGGTGGGAACATCATTTTCCGTGTTTAATTTTGTGAGCGACGATCCTTTGATCGATGGAAAATTTAAGAAACGTTTGCTGACGGCCGTGAGGATTTCCCGTGGAAAATCTTGGTTCTTTAAATTAACAGGAGAGGATACTGTTGTTCAATCTGCCGAAGTTGATTTCTTTAATTTTTTACAAAGCGTAAAAGGCTTTTGACTCAGGTGGTTGTTTCCATTTTTCCTTTTAGGAGGGATTAGGTGCCAAGCCCCTCCGCTCCGCGCTCGAACTCTTTTTCCCCCTTCTCACTCTGGTTTCGTCAAGGATGGGGACTGTTGGGTTCTATCGAGCTGACGGTAGCAATTTTAGGTCTGATGATGGTGTTAATTTTTTTTGGCACGATTCATCAAGTGCAATTGGGCACATGGTTGGCTCAAAAGAAATATTTTTCCAGTTGGTTTATTTTTTATGAATTCAATGGAGGGGGGCTCCTCCCGGTTTTTCCTGGGGGATACACCCTGGGGCTCCTCTGGCTTCTTAATTTGGTTGCTTCCCACACGGCACGGGTTCTCTGGGAATGGCGACGGGTGGGGTTGTTGTTGACCCACGTGGGTCTATTTGTTTTGGTTTTGGGGCAGGGGCTTACCCAAATGATGGCGCGGGAAAGCCAGATGGCCATTGAGGTGGGCCAAACCGCCTCTTATTCCGAAAGTTACCGAGACGCGGAACTGGCGGTGATCGACACGTCCGCGTCGACCGGCGATGTGGTTCGCGCCATTCCCGCCGCCCTGTTAAAATCCCAAAAGAGAATTCAACACCCAGACCTCCCCTTCGTCATTGAAGTAAAACAATTTTTCCCGAACGCTGTTTTGGGCCGTGGGGGAAAAACATTGGCCACCCTGGGCGTGGGGGTGGGGATCAACGTGGTGGAGGCCCCCCGTGTCACCTCCGACGAATTCATGGACAACGTATCCGCTTTTGTTGAGATCCACGGGGGAGAGAAAAGTTTGGGGGTCTGGCTCGTTTCCATGGGGATCGGTGCGCCACAAACTTTTGTGTTTGACGGAAAAACCTACCGGTTGGAAATGCGTTTGGAGCGCACCTATTATCCCTTCACGTTGCATCTTAAGCACTTCACTCATGACCGCTATCCGGGGACGGAAATCCCGAAGAATTTTGCCAGCCTCCTTCATCTGAAAGACGTTGAACGGGGAGAAGATCGGGACGTTCTCATCTACATGAATCATCCCCTCCGTTATAGAGGACTTACCTTTTATCAGGCCAGTTTCGGGAAGGGAGACCAACTCTCGGTCTTGCAAGTCGTTGACAATCCCATCTGGTTGACACCCTATGTGGCGTGTGTGTTGGTTTCTCTGGGATTGGGGTGGCAATTTTTGGGTGGTCTCCTTCGATTTCGAAGGAAGAAAACATGAAAACTCGTTTCGTTTCCCTTTTCGTGGCTTTGGTGGGAGTCTTTTTAGCCTACGCGCTGGTGGCGGTCGGTGGATCTTCGGGATCCTCGGAACGGCTATTCGGAGACCTTCCGGCATTGGCGGGAGGTCGGGTTAAACCGTTGGATTCCATTGCCCGTAATGGGTTGCTGGTCCTTTCCGGAAAACAAACGGTTCATCTGAATGAGCGACGGATCACGGCCACAGGTTGGCTTATGGACATGGTGTTCCGTCCCTCCTTGGCGGACGTCATCCCCGTTTTTGAAATTGACGACCCCGACGTTCTCGGCCTCTTTGGTATTCAGCAGAGCGCTCAACGCCGCTACAGTTTCCTGGACCTTCAACCGCACTTGGGTGAACTCCAAAAACAGGCGGGTCGGGCCGAAGAGGTCCGTCCGGAACGTCGGTCCCGGTATCAAGGGGCCGTCCTCCGGTTGTGGGGGAAAGTGATCCTTTACTGGCGCCTGCAAAACTCTCTTCAGTTGGCCGATCCTGACGCCGCCTTGCCCGGCGTTTCCAAGCAAACCCAAGAAGTCCTCGCTTATGAAACGGCTCTTGCCGATCGAGACGATCCCAAAAAATTAAAAGAAGCACCCGAAGCGACCCAAGTGATTCGGGCGTTCCATGAACGCTATCACGCTCTTGCCGAACGGGCCGAATTCATGCCCTTGCCCGTCCCTCCGGAGTCAGAGATCACCTGGGTGAGTTATGGTCAGGCGTTGTTGGATTGGACCGATCGCCCTGTTCTTCACCCTGGGGTCAAAGCGTTGTCCCGTCTGGGAGACGCCTATCGCGCGGAAGACACGGAGGTTTTTCTCGCAACCGTTTTAGAATATCGAGCTTGGTTGGAAAAGACCGCTCCCCGCGCTTTGATCCACGCCCATCGCGAACGAATGTTCAACGAGTATGACCCCTTTTACAAAAGCCTCGTGCTGTATGTGGTCGTTTGCCTGTTGGTTTTCGGTTCGTTCCTTCGTTGGCCCACCGCGTTCCGGCAGGCGGGGTCGGGGATTCTTGTTCTCGCGTTCATCCTTCACACCGGGGGTCTTTTGGCACGAATGATTTTACAAGGGCGACCCCCCGTGACGAACCTCTACTCCTCCGCGATTTTCGTTGGGTGGGGAGCGGTGTTTCTTGGCATCCTTTTGGAACGAATGTTTAAAAATGGAATTGGGGCCCTGGGGGCCGCCGCGATTGGATTTTTGACACAGATCATTGCCCTTCACCTCTCCGCGCAAGGGGACACCATGGAGATGATGCGCGCGGTGTTGGATTCCAACTTTTGGCTGGCCACCCATGTGGTGACGGTGACGGTCGGTTACAGTTCCACTTTTCTTTCGGGCGCGTTGGCGATTGGGTTCATTGTCCGCGGTCTTTTTACCAAACATTTTACAGAAGAATCGGCCGAAAATATAACCCGGATGGTTTACGGGATTGTTTGTTTCAGCACATTCTTTAGTTTCATTGGAACCGTCTTGGGGGGCATTTGGGCGGACCAAAGCTGGGGCCGGTTTTGGGGTTGGGACCCCAAAGAAAACGGAGCCCTCATGATTGTTTTGTGGAACGCCTTAATTCTTCACGCGTGGTGGGGGAAAATCGTGGGACGACGCGGTTTGATGGTCTTATCCATCTTCGGTAATGTGATTACGGCCCTCTCCTGGTTCGGTGTGAATATGTTGGGGATCGGCCTCCACTCCTACGGGTTCATGGACAAAGCCTTTCCGTGGATTGTCGTGTTTTCTGTTTCCCAATTTATCCTGATGGCGTTGGGTGCCCTCCCTGTTCGGTTTTGGTCCTCTCCGAACGTCGTTTCTCGTTCTTAGTCCCCCTCCCCCCTCGCGCGGTCGCGCTCAGGACACCCTCCGCTATCGGCCTTCGGAAAAAAATTGGATAATGGAGGCACGCCAATGACCGCTAAACGCCTCCATAACGAAATGGACGTTCGGGATTCACTGGAACATCTCGCCCAGTCCCTTTTGTCCCAAGTGCCCCCACCGCAGAACCAATGGGTTGTGGTGGGTATTCAACGTCGTGGCGTTCCTCTGGCTCATCGGCTCGCGGCGGTATTAGAGCAAAAAGGTGTTCCTTCCCTTCCCGTAGGAAGTTTGGACATCACCTTTTATCGAGACGATTCGGGTGAAGCGTCCCTGCATCCCGTCGTTCAAGAAACCAACCTGCCCTTTGATGTTACCGGTAAAATCGTTTTTCTGGTGGACGACGTTCTTTTTTCGGGTCGCACCATTCGGTGCGCGTTGGATGAGCTCATGGATTTCGGACGACCGGCGCGGGTGTATTTGGTGGTCCTTGCGGATCGCGGTCATCGGGAGCTACCGATTCAAGCCGATTTTGTCGGGAAGACGATTCCCACAAACCGGGAGGAGCGGGTGGATGTCCACCTGACCGAAATCGATGGAGAGGACGCCATTTGGTTGTCTCCGCCGGGCGAGCGGAAAGGCCTAAAGCGATGAAAGATCTTCTAGGGTTAGAGCAACTTTCCGCTGAACAAATTGGGTACATCTTGGATGTGGCGCGGCCCATGAAAAGCTTATTCACTCGGTCGATTAAAAAAGTTCCCGCTCTTCGCGGCCGAACCGTCGCGCTTTTGTTTTTTGAAGCGTCGACCCGAACCCGGAGTTCCTTTGAATTGGCGGCAAAACGACTTTCCGCTGATACCTTGTCTTTCACCACCTCCACCAGCTCGGTGACCAAAGGCGAGTCTCTTTTGGACACGGCTAAAACGTTCGAGGCAATGAAAGTGGATTTTATTGTGGTTCGTCATGGGGCGTCGGGCGCGCCGGAATTAATTGCGAAGGCGGTGAAAGCCCACGTGATCAACGCCGGAGATGGGTCCCATGAACATCCCACTCAGGGGCTTTTGGACATCTTTACTGTTCTCGAGAAGAAAAGAAAAATCCAGGGATTAAAAGTCGTCATCGTTGGGGATATCCTTCATTCACGGGTGGCCCGGTCCAATTTGTGGGGGTTAACGAAACTGGGGGCTCACGTGACTGTTTGTGGACCGGCGACATTGATTCCTCCGGGTCTTCCGGAGATCTTTGGTTCTGGGGTGTCGGTATCAACTGATTTAGCTGAAGCGATCGAAGGGGCCGATGTCATCAATGTTCTCCGGCTGCAACGGGAACGTCAACAGGGAGACTATTTCCCTACAGTCAGAGAATACACCGAACTTTTTGGGTTGACGAACGAACGTCTGCGTGGAGCGAAACCGGACTGTTTGGTTTTGCATCCGGGCCCCATGAACCGAGGTCTTGAAATTTCATCCGAAGTGGCGGACGGGCCGCGGTCTCAAATATTGGATCAGGTGACCAACGGCATTGCGGTCCGCATGGCGGTCCTCCACCTTTTTTCCGGTCCAGAAGGACTGCCGGCTGTTCCTCCCGAGGAAAAACAGACAACCAAATCCGTGCAAACCACATTCAAGGTGCTCTCATGAATCCAACGTCTTCTCCGGCTCCATTCCTCATCAAGGGAGGGCGTGTGGTGGATCCGGCCCACAACCGGGACGGTGTGTTTGACCTCCTGGTGGAAAACGGGAAAGTGGCCCGGATCGACAAATCGCTCTCAGCACCCGTTGGTGCCCAGGTTTTAGACGCCGCAGGGATGATTGTGGCCCCGGGTTTGGTGGATATTCATGTCCACTTGCGTGAACCAGGAAATGAAGGCGCCGAAACCATTGAATCGGGAACTCTGGCGGCGGCGTCGGGAGGGGTCACCAGTGTCGTGGCGATGCCCAACACCCAGCCCCCCATCGATAGCGGGACGGGCATTCGTTTTGTGCTTCGACGGGCCGCGGAAACGGCACACGTGCGTGTGTGGCCGTCGGGTTCCATCACGCTGGGTCGGGCTGGTGAAAAATTGGCGGAGATCGGGGGGATGGCGGCTGCCGGGGCGGTGGCGGTCACCGATGATGGGAATTCTGTCCCTGACGCGCAGGTCCTTCGTCGGGCTCTCGAATACGCCCGAATGTTTGATATCACCGTGATCGAACACGCGGAAGACAAATCACTGATGGCCGATGGGGTCATGAACGAGGGCGCACTCGCCACGCGGTTGGGCTATCGGGGAATTCCCCGTCAGTCGGAGTCCATCGCCGCCGCGCGCAATATCGCTTTGGCGGGCCTCACGGGGGCCCATCTTCATTTGACGCACATCTCCACCCGCGAAACGGTGGGCCTCGTTCGTCAGGCGAAAAAAAAGGGACTTCGCGTCACCGCTGACTGCACGCCGCACCACTTTACGTTGACGGAAGAAGCGGTCGTCCGCTGTGGCACCCATGGGAAAATGAACCCCCCTCTTCGCACCGAGGACGACCGCCACGCTTTGATTGAAGGATTGGTTGATGGGACCATTGACGCCATCGCTTCGGATCACGCGCCCCACACCCGGGCTTCAAAAGAACAAGAATTTTCGGCCGCTCCGTTCGGTATCATTGGGCTGGAAACACTTCTTCCATTGACCGTGACCCAGCTCATTGAACCGGGACACCTCTCTTGGATGGAAGCCATTCGGCGGTTGGCCACGAACCCAGCCAAAGTCCTCAGCCTTCCGGTGGGGGACCTGGCGGAGGGGGCGCTGGCGGATATTGTCATTATTAACCCCATGGAAGAACGTACGATCACAGGGTTCAGCTCGCGAAGTCAAAACTCGCCTTTTTTGGGATGGACGTTGCGCGGGTTTCCTCACTTGGTGATGGTGGAGGGCCGTGTGGTCCTCCGTCGTGAAGCGCTTCGCGCCGCCACCGCGTCCTAAGTGTTCTTGATCGCTTTATTTTACCGCGGGTTCGTTCGCCCCTTTTTTTTTCTATTTCCCCCGGAGATCGCCCACTCGCTGGTTTTGGCCTTGCTCAAAGTGGCCGCCCCCTGGGCCCGCTGGTGGGGACCCTTCTTTAAAATTTCGGATCCCCGTGGGGCGGTGGTGATTGGGACGGGGGCGGAAGCGGTTCGGTTTTCAAACCCCGTGGGATTGGCCGCGGGTTTCGATAAAGACGCGGAGGTTCTCCCGTCCTTAGTGGCTCTGGGGTTCGGTTTTATCGAGGTGGGAACCGTGACCCCGCGCCCTCAATCCGGAAACCCCAGGCCCCGTTTGTTTCGGTTTCCCCATCAGCGGGCCTTGGTGAATCGATTGGGGTTCAACAACGCGGGGGTTGAGGCGATGGCCCGTCGCTTGGAACATTTTCCAAGGGGGAGTATCCCCCTCGGTATCAATATCGGAAAGAACAAAGACACGCCGTTGGAACGAGCCAGCGAGGATTACCAGTTTTGTTTGGATCGCCTTTTCGATTTCGGAGATTTTTTTATAGTAAACGTGAGTTCTCCCAACACGCCGGGCTTGCGTTCTCTTCAATCGGTGGAAGTGTTGGGACCTCTCTTGCGATCACTGCGGCAACGGACCGACGGGTTGTGTGGGGTAAGAAAAAAGAAACGACCGCTCCTTTTTGTCAAAGTTTCCCCGGACGAGTCGGATTACGCGGCCATCGTGGAGACCGTTGTGGCGTCGGGTTTTGACGGATTGGTGGCCACAAACACCACACGGGATCGAACGGGTCTGCCTCCTGGGGCACCCAAGGAGGGCGGGCTGAGCGGGGCGCCTCTGCGGAATTCCTCAACGGAGGTGTTGCGGAAAATAGCCCAGGCGTCCCGGGGCCGGCTCATTTTGATTGGGGTGGGGGGGGTTTTTCGGGCGGAAGATGCTTTAGAAAAAATCTTGGCGGGAGCGTCGTTAGTGGAACTTTACACGGGGTTTGTCTATGGTGGGCCCGTGGCCCCCAAAGAGGTGGCGCGCCGTCTCCCCCGCCTCACGGCACGGAGTGGTTTTGAATCGGTACAAGGAGCGGTGGGAAAGGCCCTATGAAAAAGAAAGAGCTTATCGTGGCGTTGGATGTGGCGGGGAAAGCGGCCCGTCTTTTGGTGCGCCAGCTGGGATCTGTTGTGGATTTCTACAAGGTGCCCCCTTCCGCCACATTGGAAGATGCGGGTTTAATCCCCTGGCTGCGGGCCCGAAAAAAGAAGATCTTTCTGGATTGCAAATGGTTGGATATCCCCTCCCAGGTTCAGCGCTCGGTGGAAGCGGCTGGTCGACGGGGAGTGACGGCGGTAACGATCCATACGGGGGCGGGGCGTGCGGTGATGATCGCGGCGGTTCGCGCCCGCCCCAAACCGTTGGTTTGGGGGGTGACGGTGTTAACCAGTTTGGGCGCAGAAGATTTGCGGGAGGTGGGTGTTCGGGCGACGCCCTTGGCTCAAGTCCTTCGTTTGGCCCGGTTGGCCCAATCCGTGGGTTTGGACGGGTTGGTGTGTTCTCCCCGTGAGGTGGCCACTCTTCGGCGAGCGGGAATACGGCTGCCTCTGATTACGCCGGGAATTCAGTTTGGGGGTCACGTGGGGGGAGATCAAAAGCGTACGGCCACACCCCAGGACGCTTGGGGGGCGGGGGCGACCCATTTGGTTGTGGGGCGAAGTATTTTGGAGGCATCCGATCCGGCCCGAACGGCTCGGGAAATCCTAAAATGGAGGGGAAAGGGTCATGCTTCCTGAGAAAACCATGGACCGGACTGCCCTAGCGGCACGTGTTTATTCTGTGTGCAATTTGAAAGGAACTTTTCGTCTCCGGAGCGGGAAGGTGTCTTCCGAATATTTTGATAAATACCTTTTTGAGTCTCGGCCGGACCTCTTAAAAGAAATTGCGCGGGAGCTTCGGCCGCTCATCCCAACGGGAACAGAAATTCTTGCGGGGCTGGAAATGGGGGGCATCCCGGTGGCCACGGCCCTTTCCCTTGAAACCGGTTTGCCGGTGATTTTTGTTCGGAAGAAGGCCAAAGACTATGGCACGTGTAAAGTGGCCGAAGGGCCAACTTTTAAGGGGCGAAATGTTCTCGTGATTGAAGATGTGGTGACATCCGGCGGCGCTGTTACGGATGGGGTTCGGGCGTTGCGCGACCAAGGGGCCCGAATCCATACGGTGCTTTGTGTGATTGATCGGGAATCCGGGGGATCTGAAAATTTAAACAAAGACGGGTTAACCTTGAAACCTCTTTTCACAGCCACTCAACTGCGGGCAGGAGACAAATGATGGCCAAGAAAAAAAGTTGGACCTACAAAAAAGCAGGAGTTGATATTTCAGCGGGGGACGCCCTCGTTGACCGGATCAAGAAACGGTTGCCCGGCATTGGGGATTTCGCGGGCCTCTTTCCGTTTCCTTCGGGGATGAAGAAACCCTACTTGGTGGGTTGTACGGACGGGGTGGGCACGAAACTTAAGATTGCCCAGGAACTGGGGGGGCATGACACGATCGGGATTGACCTGGTCGCTATGAACGTGAACGACCTCATTTGCACGGGGGCGCGGCCGCTCTTCTTTTTGGATTATTTTGCCACAGGGCATTTGGACGTGAACGTGGCGGAACGGGTGATCCAAGGGATGATCGTTGGGTGCGAGCAAGCCGGTTGTTCCCTGATCGGTGGGGAAACGGCAGAAATGCCGGGGTTTTATAAACCGGGTGAATACGATTTGGCTGGTTTTTCCGTTGGGGTTGTTGATGGGGCTCACCGCGTCCGAAACGATAAAATAAAACCGGGTGACGTTCTTCTTGGGCTTCCCAGTTCGGGGGTCCACTCCAATGGGTATTCGTTGGTGCGGGCTCTCTTTCGTGGGGGCGACTTGAAGAAATGGAAGTCCGCTTTGCTGGCCCCCACAAAAATTTATGTCAAGCCGACCCTGGCCGCCTTAAAGAAGTTTCCCGGAGCGATCAAGGGTATCGCCCACATTACGGGCGGTGGCTTGGTGGAAAATATTCCTAGGTTCCTCCCCAGAAACTGCAACGCCGTTCTCCATTTGGCCACCTGGCCGCTGCTGCCTGTGTTTAACGAAATTCGTCGGCGGGGCGATGTGGCAGACGCGGAGATGTACCGCACCTTCAATATGGGGCTCGGTCTGGTGTTGGCCGTTTCTCGAGAAAAAGCCGCCGCGGTCAAAAAGTTTCTTTCCCCGTGCTATGAAGTGGGGCGCGTGGAGAAAGGGCAACGTGTGGTGCAATTACGTTGAAGAGAGGCGGATCATTCGGTTGTCCGAAATTCTCGATGCTATTGCGATGGAGATGAAGTGACGGGTCTCGGGGTTCTTGTTTCAGGTGGTGGTTCGAATTTCGAAGCTTTGGCGCGGGCGTGTGGCGAAGGCGATATTCCGGACACGCGAATTCATCTTTTAATTTCGAATAAACCCGGGGTGGGTGCGTTGGATCGGGCGGCGCGGGCGGGGATCGAATCATTCGTTTTAGAACCCAAACATTTCTCCGACAGAACAACGTATTTTGAGCGGCTGGCGGAAGAGTTGAAGAAACGTGGGGTTGACGTGGTCTGCTTGGCGGGATTTCTCCTGAAAGTAGAGCCCAATTTTATTCATCATTTCCCTGGCCGAATCCTGAACATTCATCCCTCGCTCTTACCCAAATTTGGGGGCAAGGGGATGTATGGAACGCGTGTGCATGAGGCTGTTTTGTCTTCCCGGGAAGAAGAGTCCGGATGCACGGTTCACCTGGTGGACGAGGAATTTGACCATGGCCCCCTCTTGGCACAGTCCCGGGTGCCTGTTCTTTCCGGGGACACGCCGGCCACATTGGCCGCGCGGGTCTTGGTGGAGGAACATCGTCTTTATCCGGAAGCGGTCCGAGATTTTATTCGTGGTTTGAAAAAGGAGAACGCATGATTCCCCGTTACACGCGACCCGAAATGGCGGCACTTTGGACAGACGAATACCGGTGGAAAGCCATTTTGGAAATTGAGCTGTTGGCCGCGGAGGCCTATTGTCAGACGGCGGAAGACAAGCGGGCGGTTCGGATCTTGCGCCGAAAAGCTCGCGTGGATGTCCAACGAATTCTTGAAATCGAGGCGACCACGAAGCACGATGTGATCGCTTTCCTCACCCAAATTGAAGAAAGGGCAGGGCCGGCGGCCAAAGTTCTGCACCGCGGTCTCACGTCATCGGATGTGTTGGACACCGCGTTGGCTGTCCAGATGACGAAATCCATTGATCTCCTCAGTGAAGGGCTGCGAAAGCTCATGGTCCCGGTGAAACGGTTGGCGCGCGCGCACGCGACCACCCCGCTCATGGGACGAAGCCATGGGGTCCATGGGGAACCGATCACGTTCGGTTTTAAGGTGGCCGGTTGGTACACGGAATTGAAACGGAATCTTCGTCGCTTGTCCGCCGCCCGAGGGGAGGTGGCCTTTGGCCAGTTGTCGGGGGCCATGGGAAATTTCGCGCATCTGAATCCTTCGGTGGAGGCGACGGTGTGTCGCCGCTTGGGCCTTTCCCCAGAACCCGCTTCCACGCAAGTGATTCCCCGGGACCGCCACGCTGTTTTTATCCAAACGATCGCGCTCGTGGGATCGGCCCTGGAACGAATCTCAACAGAGATCCGTCATCTCCAACGGACGGAGGTGTTGGAAGTCGAAGAACCATTCTCCAAAGGCCAAAAGGGTTCGAGCGCAATGCCGCACAAACGGAACCCGGTGGCTTCTGAAAACATGTGCGGATTGGCCCGACTTTTACGTTCCTATGTTACCCCCGCGCTTGAAAATATTGCGCTCTGGCATGAGCGGGACATTTCCCATTCATCAGTGGAACGTGTCATTTTGCCGGACGCGGCCGTAACATTGGATTACATGCTTCATCGTTTCACGGGCGTCCTTCAAGGGTTACAGGTCTATCCGGATCGGATGAAAGCCAACATGTCCAAGACCGCTGAAATCGTGTGTTCCCAGCGGGTGGTGGTTGCTCTCACGCGGAAGGGACTTCCTAAGCAAGAAGCCTACGAAATTGTGCAGGGCCACGCGTTACGGGCCTGGACCCAGGGAACTCCGTTTCGTTCCGCTGTGGAGGCCGACGAGCGGGTTTCAGAGCGGTTAACTTCCCGGGAACTGGGCGACTGTTTTAATTTGGAGCCATTCCACCGCAACACACCTGCCGTTCTTCGGCGGGCCCTGGCGTGACGGTTTCTTCCGGCTCCCCAGGAATTCCACCCAAAGACAAGACACATTTTCGACTGCTGTCGATGCAGGACGCCATGGGATTTGGGTTCGGTGCCTTTTTTTCCCATTATTTCCTTTGGGGAACCATTGGATTATTGATGGGGGTCGTTCACCACTATCTGATGGGTTTCCTGGCCCCAAACGGTTCACCGACCCTCTCGGAACGTTTGGTGGAAGGGGTTTTTCTCTTCCTTTGGCCCTTTGTGGTTTCGGCTCATGCGGCGTCTCAAGCACAAGATGGGGGTAAACCCAGCTTGGGCGATCTGTTGAGTCTTCGTCATTTTTTTTCCGTAACGTTTTCTATTATTAGTCTCGTGGCCATTTCGTGGGGTGGGGCTTATCTGTTGGTTGAGGGGTTTGTTCATTTTTTTCCGGAAGGGGTGAAACCGCTCAGCCAAACAATGACGGAGCCGTTCTCTGTTTCATCCGGTTGGATCCTCTTGGCCCTGATGGCTCTCGGCGGGGCGGCGGTAGCGATCCCTTACTCCTTCGGGCCCTTTGTGGCGCTTCATGAGGGGGAGGGGTTTATTAAACCTTTTGAACGTAGTAAATATTTGTCCCGAGAAATTCGGATTGGTCTCTTTTTTTTGCATGGGTTCAATTTCCTCATTGTTTGTGGGGGCTATCTCCTCTTCAGTAAACTGTCCAAGGGTTCCACTCTTTTTCATCATGTGGGAGAATCTATCGTCATTGCCGCTCTGGCGGGGTTGGTGGGGCCCATCTTGAATCATGCTTACCGCCAGGCGTTCGCTCTGGATGAAGACCCCACCATCCGAAGAGCTCCCCGGGAAACGCGAGTCCGGGTTCGTATTCAAGACGACGACCTCTCGGATCAGTTTTCTGTAAAGGGAACCCGATCTTTCGACAAATAAGAGAAGAGTTCTTTTCGACTTCTCCTTGAAATTTTATCGCATCTCAACAATACTAAAGCGAGGATCCCATGTCTCTTGAACTCTATATCGCAATCCTGTTGACCGTGGTCGTTCTCTCCATTGTGGTGGGGACGGTGGCGTTGGTGGTGGTCCTTCTTCAATTAAAGCGAGCGGCTCGTTCCGTCGAACGTGTGGTGGAACGTACCGGAGACCAGATCGGCCAGCTGGGCGAAATGGCGGGATCCCTGGGGCAAGTGGCGCTCGGAATCGCGGGCGCCATGGGCAAAAAAACGGTGGTTGGCGCGGGCCTCTTGTATAACCTGTTCCAATTCTTCCGTCATCGCCGAAAAAAAGATTCCCCCTCTTTTGAAGAAGAGGATAAAAAGGATGACGGGAACTGACGCTGAACGAACAGAGATGGGACGCGGGGTCTCTCCGGCCCCCCGTCGCGGAACATTGGTGGGCCGTCTGGGGGCCCGGCTTCGCGCTTCGGTGGAGTTATTTTTAGGAGATCCGGTCCACAGGCAAAAAATCCATTTTTTTCGCAACATTATCCTTTTCAAAGATCTGGGTCGGTGGGATTTGGCGCGCCTGGTCAACCGGATGATGGAAAAAACATACGCGCCTGGGGATGTGGTTTTTCAGGAAGGGCATTTGGGCCGGGCCTTTTTTATCGTGGCCGAGGGAAGTGTGGAAGTTCTTCGTCGCGATCCCACCTCGGAGGTTCCCGAGCCAGTGGCCAAGTTTGGGCCGGGCGATTTTTTTGGTGAGATGGTCCTTTTGGATGAACTCCCCCGGTCGGCCACGTGCCGGGCCCTCGAAACGACCCGCCTTCATGTCATGTACAAAGACCACTTTGATATTCTGCGAGCTCAATCCCCTCGAGCGGCGGCATTGATTTTGCACGCGCTCGCTCGTCTCCTTAGCGCTCGACTTCGGCGAGAACGCCGGTTGCCGCGTCAGCCCCTCTCCCCGGACCATCCGGTCCAATGACCCCGTTTCCGTCAAAGGTGGCTAGACCTTCTTTTCCCGTATCGGGGACTGTTGTGTTGCTTCTCTTAGGGGCTCTGTGCTGGTTCTTTTATGCGGTCCGAGCCGTGATCACTCCATTTGTTTTGGCCGCGGTTTTGGCCTACCTTCTTAACCCGCTGGTCTCGTTTCTTGAAACCCGGGGTGTGCGTCGGGAAAAAGCGGTTGTGGTTCTTTTTGCTGCTCTTCTGGGAACCACCACAGTGTTTACCTACTGGGGCCTTGTGGTTCTCTGGCAAGATTTGCCGGATTTGCACGCCCAATGGCCCAAGTATATGGATCAGGCAGAGCAAGCCATGCGAAAAGTTCAAACCTCTCTGGAATTCGAGTGGCCCTATTTTCAAAAAACAAAAATACTTGAACAGGCCATCACGGACGCGATGTCCTGGGTTCAAACCAATTTCTGGCATTCATCAGCGGTGGTGACGTCTGTTTTAGGATTAGTGGTCAATCTCCTTTTGGCCCCGTTTATCGCTTTCTTTTTTCTCCGAGGAGGATCGCGGGGGGCCCAGATGGCGTTGGACGCCTGTCCGGGGGCCTGGGTGGAACGGTTTTTGAGCCTGATCAATAAATTTGGCGAGGTATTTGGTCGATACGCGCGGGGCGTGATCGTGGAAGCCTTTCTTGTTGGGGCACTCACCGTTTTAGGTCTTCAAATGATGGAAATCCATTACGCCGCGTTGATTGGGATTACCACGGGTGCGGCCAACATGATCCCGTATTTTGGACCGATATTGGGAGGGGCGGTGGCGATCCTCGCCGCCATTTTCCAATTTGGAACTTTCGGGGAACCCCTACGCGTGGTTGGGTTATTCGTGCTCATCCATTACATTGATAGTTGGGTTCTTCAACCTCTCATCATGAAACGGGCGGTCAATTTAAACCCTGTTACCGTTGTTTTTGCCTTGATGTGTGGTGCTCAACTGGGCGGAGTGTGGGGGTTGGTGTTCGCGGTTCCCGTGGCGGGGCTTCTTAAAGAGGCGGGGGCCGTTTTTTATGTGTGGTATCGGGCCGAGCGAGGTTTGATTATTCCGTCAAAAGATTTTGCCCTCGCCGCGGCCAAACCCTGGATCGTTTAACCCCTCCCATTCTTCTCGACGGTGTTGTATAATCTCTTTCTATCAAGATCTGGTTTTTCCCATGCAATGGGGACCCGACAAACGAGATAAATTTACGGTGGGTATAGCTCAGCGGGTGGCCAGCCGAAGTCAAATGGCCTTGAATGGCCATTTGCGAACTTCGGCGAGTTTGGCCACGGGCCCGAGATGGTGAGGGCCCCGGCCTGGAGGCGCATCGTCTGATTTGAGTGCGCCGGAAGGGAGCGTCCGCAGGAACAAGAGTGGACCCGACAAACGAAACGAATTTACGGTGGGTATAGCTCAGCGGTTAGAGCGTCCGGCTGTGGCCCGGAAGGCCGCGGGTTCAAATCCCGTTACTCACCCCAATTTGAGTTCTTCACGTATAGAACCTCCCATTCCCCTTAATTCTTGGGGGCTTTGGGAGGTTCTAACCGTTTAGGGAGGGCTTGTCTTCGGGTGTGGGGATCGTCCGCTGTAAAAAATGTTGTCCCACAGTTATTTTGGCTAAAGTTTTTGGTCCAGCAGAGTTTGCTCAGTTCATTCTTTCGGTGGATGGTATTCAATTGACGACTCAGAAGAAAATAGCGGCGCCTCACTACACCCACGATGAAATCCAGGGATGTATTGCCCTGCTTGAGGGACTCCTGGCCAGCCATGAGGAATTTATTCAGGTGCCTAAGGAGCAACGGCAGGCTCTTCTTACCGTAACTGGAAAGCTATCCCATCCGGATAAGACCGTTTATCGCTTGAGAAAAAATCTCCGTCATGTTCTTGAAAAGCAAAACATCGACACTTACGAGCGCGCGGCCCGGGCCGCCACGGGTATTCGCGCGGCACGGACGAACAAAGTATTTGCCGCGCCCCAGGAAATCCCGACCCGGATGGGGCAGTCCCCTGGGGAATACACCAACCTTATCAATGGGCGCTCCTGTTATGTCTGTAAAATCGATTTCAAACGGCTCCATTTTTTCTACGATTCCCTGTGTCCCTCCTGCGCCGAACTGAACTATTCAAAAAGGTTTCAGACCACTTCTTTGAAAGGGCGGACGGCCCTGATCACCGGGTCACGTGTTAAAATTGGCTACCAGTCCACATTGAAACTCCTTCGTTCCGGCGCCGAAGTTATCGCCACCACCCGGTTTCCCATGGATTCGGCCTTGCGGTTTTCCCAGGAAGCTGATTTTGGACAGTGGAAAAATAGGCTCCATATTTACGGGCTCGACCTTCGCCATACACCCAGCGTGGAACTGTTTTGTACTCACATCGAGAAACAGTTTAGCCGTTTGGACATCCTGATCAACAACGCCGCCCAAACCGTCCGTCGTCCTCCCGGGTATTACGCGCACCTCATCGCGCGGGAGAATTACAGACACAACGAATTGTCCCCGGCCCTTCAATCGGTTCTTTCTTCTTTTGAAGAATGTAAATTGGGATTGGGACTTCCCCTCCATTCTCAAACGGAAAAGGCGCTCAGGTCCCTCCCTTGGCAACAGCCCGCCCATGGGCTGGGATTATCGTCTTCCGCTCAACTGTCCCAAATTCCCTATACCCACGATGCTTCCCTTAAACCGGAAGAAATATTTCCCGATGGGCAGTTGGATTCGGATTTACAGCAGGTGGATTTGAGAAAAACCAATACCTGGCGCCAAAAACTCGGGGAAATCCCGACGGCGGAACTCATCGAAATTCAACTGGTCAACGCCATCGCACCCTTTGTCCTCTGTAACAAACTGACCCACCTCATGAAACGGGACAACACTGGGCAAAAGCACATCGTGAACGTCTCGGCCATGGAAGGGAAATTCGACCGTTACGTGAAAACAGATCGACACCCCCACACCAACATGGCGAAAGCCGCCCTCAACATGCTGACGCATACGTCCGCCAAGGATTTGGTCAAGTGCGGCATTTTTATGAATTCTGTTGATACGGGCTGGGTGACCGATGAAGACCCGGCCGCGTTATCCAGCCGAAAGCAAGAGGTCCACGACTTTCAGCCTCCCTTGGACATTGTTGATGGCGCGGCCCGCGTCTGTGACCCCTTTTTTAACGGCATCCTTACCGGAACCCATTTTTCCGGCCAATTCTTAAAAGACTATTTTCCCGTCACCTGGTAGCGGGGGGTATCCCCCCCCGGAGACCGATTCCGTTTGGCGGCACGGTTCTGATCCGACAAGAATAATCCGGTAAAGGAGTTCCTGGAATACGTTTTTTCCTTTAGGGAGAAAGGTTCTAGGGGAAGGGTGTTGCCGACCCCTGGCCACAGCGTAAATTCCGCGCGCGGCCCCTTTCAAAAACATCTTCTTGATTTATTTGGTCCTGCATATGGTAGGGTGCATGTATATCTACCTCAAAACTTCACCCAAGTGATTTCCCAGTTTCTTTTCAGGCAATAGTTTATAGGGCCCTCGCGCTTTTTCAAAAGCGTTCCCCGAAACAGACAAAATGAAGATGAAAACAAAAGCAGTGCGTCATCAATTGACCGTATTGCATGTGGGAACATTGAATAAGCCTATTGGGACCAATCAAGGCTATTCCCCCATTGAAACGGTTATCTACAACATCGATAAAGGACTGGTCTCGCGGGGGGTCCGATCCATTGTGGCTTGTTCGTCAGATTCGCACGTTACTGGAGAAAAATACACAACGGTGGATCGGGGTTTTGGTGATTATTGCCAGGCGGACATTCGGGGGGGGCCAGACGGAAGGACCACCATCTCAGGAAAACTCTGGAACGTTGCATGAAGGGAGATGTGGACATTGTTCATATGCATGAATGGATGGAACATGTCTATGACGGGACGTTTTATCCACCCCTTCCCATCGTTATGACGTTGCACGTCGAAGCCCAAAACAGCGGACTGGATTGTGTTTTGAAAAGTCGAGACCCTCGCCAGGGGCATCCCCCTGTTTATTACACCGCCATCAGTGAATATCAAAAACGCGACTATTCGAAATTAGCCCATATCTACAGGGTTGTTCATCACGGGGTGGATATTGAACCCACACCCCTCCCAGGGGGAGGCGCAATCTTTTTTTTAGTTGAAATTGGCCACGGTTTTCACGCTGCTTGTTTTACCCGTGCATCCTGAATATTTAATCTAGCCATCCGCATTGCCCTCCTGATGGCGGGTAAATGCCTATGGCCTCTGGTGGTCCTTAGGCGAGGTTCGATTTCCAGTAAAGCGGTCGCCACCCATCGCTGCCGCTGGTTGCTCGTTCTCCACCGGGTCACCCGTGCCGTTCGTCGCTCAAGAAGCCCGTTAATATTCTCCACGATATTCGTGATTTTTAAACTGACTCCAAGTTCCTCGAACATCCCCAACCGATGGAGCGTCAACGTTTCTTCAAACCCCTCGTCCAAACTCGTTACCGCTGACAAATTGACAATTTTCAGCTCTGCCCGGATCGTCAGCAGTCGTTTCTTCGCTTCATCGTAAGTCGGTTTTTCATATCCCGCCTGAAGCTTATTTCGAAACTCTTCCTGG